>QGSR01000208.1 GCA_003387805.1 Bacillota bacterium
TGAACCGGTCCTCCAGCAGTTCGGCGCTCTGGGCCGGCGTCAGCACGCCGACGCGCGAGGCGGCCAGCTGCAGGGCCAGCGGATTCCCGTCCAGCCGGCGGCAGATGTCGACGACGGCCGCGGCGTTCCGCGACGCCCCGGGCGCATCGTTCACCGTCAAGGGCGCGTTGCCGGGCGCGGGCGCGTGGGTGCTGGGCGCGAGCCTAGCAGACTCGGGCGCAGGCGGCGTGTCGTACGAGCTGTCTTACGACGGCGAGTTCTGGAACAACGCGTTCGCGCAAACGTTCAAGCTCCGGGTGAGCTATTCGTTTTGCCGGCGACGCTGCGCGCGTCAGCTCATTTGAGAGGAGAGTTTATCCGTGAGGCTCCGTTTCGGGTCATTGGTTCGGGCTGGTTCGAACATAGTGCTGGCCCTGGCGATACTGGCCTCCATGGCCCTGCCCGCGCGGGCGGACTGCGCGGAAAACCCGCCGGGTTCCGGCGTGCTGGTGTGTGACGCGGACCACGCGGGCACCGTCGACGGCACCGGGTATGACGAGGTCGTCATTGAAGACGGCGTAACCCTTGACGGCAACATCGACGTTGCCACCGACACAACGGTGCGCGTTCGGGGCAAAGTGACCAGCTACGGCACCTTTGGATCTTTCGCTGTTTTGGGCGAAGACAGGTCCTCCGTTAATAACGAGGGCGCCATCGAAGTGACCGCCGGTGGCACCGCGATCCGGCTGACAGGCGAGAACATCCGCGTCGCCAACCATCAGGGCGCCACCATCAGCGCCACGGGTTCAGGCGGCGCGTGGGGCGTCGTGTATTATGGTTCCTCCGGAACCCTGGACAATTCCGGCGAGATTACCGTTGCAGGCGATCGGGCTGTCGGATTGTCTGCCTATGGGAATGGACACGTCGTCGAAAACACAGGCCTCATCTCGGCCACCGGCCTGGAAGTTTGGGCTCTGGTGCTAAGTGCAGAGAACTCCGAAGTATCAAACCATGGAATAATCAACGCCATGGGCACGTCGTCACGCGCAGTATTTGCAACCGGCTCCGAGGTCAGTGTGAACAACGCTTCCCGGGGACCCATTTTCGCCGAGGGTGAAGGTGCGCACGCCATGTCCCTTGCGGGAACAGGCAACAGGTTGTCCAACGAGGGCCGCATCGAAGCGCGAGGCGAATCGGTCATCGCCGTAAACACCGAGGGATACGAACTCACCGTCACCAACCTCGCGGGCGGCGGCATGTGCCGGCCGCAGCGCCCGCCGTCCACCCCGGAAAGAGGCCCGGTGCGTACGCACCGGGCCTTTTTTCTCCGTCACCCGAGGACGTCTCTCAACGCCGCCTCCGGGTCGGTGAACCGAAACCGGTATCCCGCCGCCAAGGCGGCCTCCGGCACCGCCCGCTGGCCGGTCAAGATCATGTCCGCGGCCTCGCCCATCACCAGGCGCAATGCCAAGGCCGGCGCCGGAAACACCGACGGACGCCCCAGAACCCGGCCCAGCGCCCGGGCGAAGTCGCGGTTGCGCACCGGCTCGGGCGCCGACACGTTCAGCGGCCCGGACACGTCGTCCCGGTCCAGCGCGAAGCGGATCATTCCGACGACGTCTTCGATGTGGATCCACGGCATCCACTGCCGGCCGGAGCCCAGCGGCCCGCCCACGAACAGGCGGAACGGCAGCGCCATCAGCCGCAGCCCGCCGCCGCGGCCCACCACGAAGCCCGTCCGCAGCCGCACGACCCGCACGCCCGCTCTTTCCGCTTCGACCGCCGCGGCCTCCCACGCCCGGCACACCCGGGCCAAGAAGTCGTCGCCCGGCCCCTCCCGCTCCGTGACCCGCTCGTCTCCCCGGGGACCGTAATAGCCCACCGCCGACGCGTTGACCAGCACGCGCGGTCCACCCGCCCGCTGCAACGCGCGCACGACGGCTTCCGTCGTGCGGACGCGGCTGTCCAGAATGAGACGCTTGGCCGCCCGGGTCCAGCGCCGGGCGATGCCGGCCCCCGCCAGGTTCACCACCGCGTCGGCGTCGGCCGGCAGCGGCGCGGTGTCCTCATTCCCCTGCCAGCCAACGACGGCCGCGCCGCCGGGCAAAACCCGGCGCGCTTCCTCCTCGCTTCGGCGGGTGAGCACCGTCACCCGCCGCCCTTCCCGCAGAAGAGCGTCCACCAGCGCCCGGCCGATGAAGCCGGTGCCTCCCGCCACCACGACGTGCATACGCGCCTCCTCCCTGCTGCGCCCCCGGCGCCGGGCCCGGGTTTGCGCCCCCCGCCGGCGTCAGCCCAGGCGATACCGGTGTATTTCCCCCACCACGCCGAAGCCGTGCCGCATGTAGAGCGGCATCAGCAGCCCCGTGGTGCGCAGCGACGCCAGCGTGAAGCCCTCCGCTTCCGCCCGGCGCAGCATGTGTTCCACCACCGCGTACGCGAAGCCCAGGCGCCGGAAGCGCCGGCGCGTCGCGACGCTGTAGATGCCGGCCACGCGGCCGAAGGGCCACAAGGCAGCGGCCGCCGCGGGCTCGCGGCGGGCCCGGGCGACAAACAGCCGCACCGCCTCCCGCGGGTTGTAGAAGGCCGTCAGGCCCGGAGGGTCCTCGTACACTTCGCCGATGACCCGCAGCGCGTCGTCCCAGTCTCGGTCCGTCACCGCCTCGGCCACGTCGTGGCGAGGCGGCTCGGGGCCCCGCCGCCGGTCCCTCAGCCGGCAGGTCATGAGGAGCTGCACGCTTTCGTGCCGGAACCCCAGCGCCCGGGCCGCATCCCGCCAGGCCTCCACGTCCCCCTCCGGGGGCAGGCTGACGTACAGCGGCAGGCCCGCCACCGCCCAGCGCCGCACCGCGTCGTGCAGGCGCAAGAGGGGCTCCTCCACCGTCCGCTCCACCAGCAGCATGACCGGCAGTCCCCGCGGCGCGTCCGGCCCCGGCCGGGCCCAGATGATATGGTCCCGGCGGCCGATCTCGTACAGGTCCTCCGCTTCCCGCGACCGGCCCAGGGCCAGCCAGCCCGCGCACTCGTTGGCCCAGGCCGCTAACGCGTCGCTGACCGACTCCGTCTGACGGTGCTTCGCGTCGCCGCCCGCCGCCGGCGAGCCCGCCGGCCTCTCGTTGTCCCGTTCCCGTGTCCGTTCGCCCATGATCGGCTCCTTCAGCCCAGCTCGATGCCGAGAATGCGGCCGGCCACCGTGAAATAGATGACCAGCCCCGCCGCGTCCGCCAGCGTGGAGATGAGCGGCGACGACGCGACGGCCGGATCGAGCTTCAAGCGGTTGATGACAATCGGCAGTGCGGCGCCGATGACCGACGCCGTCAGCACGATAAGCAGCACCGTCAGCGCCACGGTCAGGCCCACGGCCGGCGGGCTGTCCATCAGCGCGGCCCGCAGCAGCGTGGCCGCGGCCATGACCGCGCCCAAGGTCACGCCCACCGCGGCTTCCCGCGCCACCACCCGGAAAAAGTCGCCGAAGCGCAGTTCGCCCACGGCCATGGCCCGGATGACCAGCGTAGCCGCCTGGCTGCCCGCGTTGCCCGCCGTCCCGATGAGCAGCGGGATGAAAAAGGCCAGCAGGACCACGCTTTCCAGCGCGGCGCCGTAGTGGTTCATGATGGTGATCGTGACCGACTGCAGGACAAAAAGCAGCAGCAGCCACCAGACCCGGGCGTTGACCAGTTCGGAAAAGCGGCTTTGCAAATACGGCTGCTCCAAGGGCTGGCTGCCGCCTAGGCGCTGGATGTCTTCGGTGGCCTCCTCGCGCAAAACGTCCAGCGCGTCGTCCACCGTCACGACGCCCAGCAGCACGTTGTTTTCGTCCACGACGGGCAGCGCCAGCAGGTCGTAGCGGGCCACGATGCGGGCCGTTTCCTCCTGGTGCAGGTCGGCGGGCACGGAAATGACGTTGCGGTCCATCAAATCGCCCACGTATTCGTCGGGGTCCGCCACGATGAGCTTGCGCAGCGAGATGACGCCCGACAGGCGGCGCTGATCGTCGGTGACGTAGACGTAGTATACCGTCTCCGCGTCGGGCGCCCGCCGGCGGATATGGTCGATGGCCTCCGCCGCGGTCATCGTCTCCCGCAGCCGCACGAACTCGTGGGTCATCAGCCCGCCGGCGGTGTCCTCGGCGTGTTCCAGCAGGCTGCGGATGG
>QGSR01000209.1 GCA_003387805.1 Bacillota bacterium
CAAGTAGTTCGGGGCGGCGGCAGCCGGGCCGGTCTCGTTTCCGCAACGTCCGGCATACGGCCCTTTCCCGGGACATACATTTGCTCCCGAAAGGGGAGATGGCCATGCCGCGACGCTGGCAAAGACATGCGGTCAACAGACTCCGCGGTCGCACGGAATCGGACGGGCCCGGCTTGCTGTTCATTTTGGTCGCTTTGGTGGCCGTGGCGGTGGCCGGGGCCCGTCTTTTGGGTTTCGCCCCGGGACTGGGCACCGAGCCGGTCCAGACCCGGGTGGTGCCGCCGCTTGAGACGAGCCGCCGCGAGCCCGAGCCGGATCCGGCGCCCGCACCGGCCGAAGAGCGGCAGCCGGTGGCCACCGTGCTCGTCTACCACACCCACGCGACGGAAAACTACAGCCCGGCCGCCACCCACGCGCAAGGAGGCCGCGCCGGCCACGTCGTGGACGTGGGCCGCACCTTCGCCGCGTGGCTGGACGACCTCGGCGTGCGCGTCATCCACGACACCGCCGTCCACGATCACCCGAGCTGGGCGGGCGCGTTCGACAACGCGGCGCGGGCCGTCAGCGCCGTACTGCACCAGCAGCCCGACGTCAGCGCGGTGTTCGACATCCACCGCGACGCCATCGAGGGCGACGTGGGCAAAGACTTCGCCACGGTGCAGATCGGCGGCCGCCCGGTGGCCCGTATCCTGCTGGTGGTGGGCGACCAGAACAACCCGTACGCCCGGGAAAACGCCGAGTTCGCGGAGCTGGTCAAAGCCCGCATGGATGCCATGTACCCGGGCCTGTCGCGCGGCATCCGCATTCAGCGGGCCGACTACAACGGCCGCCTGCACCCCAACGCGCTGCAAGTGTTCATCGGCGACTACCGCTACAACACAGTGGAGGAAGCCGAAGAGGCCGCGCGGCTGTTCGCCCACGTGGTGGCGGACCTGTTTCGCTGACGCCGCGCCGGTGCGGGCCGCAGGCTAGAGCGGGCGACAGGAAATCTTTTCCCCGTGCCGAACCCGTTGCCTGGAGCATACGAACCCGGCGCTGCCGGGCATGCATGGAAGGGGCGCGGGGATGATCAGAGCGTACGACGGACGCCGGCCCGTGCGGGGCGAGCGGGTGTTCATCGCCGAAGGCGCGCACGTCATCGGCGACGTGCATCTGGCCGACGGCGTCAGCGTCTGGTTCGGCGCGGTGCTGCGCGGCGACATCGAGCCCATCCGGGTGGGCGAGGACAGCAACGTGCAGGACGGCGCCATTTTACACACGGACGAAGGGTATCCCGTGGACATCGGCCGCCGGGTGACCATCGGCCACGCGGCCGTCATCCACGGCGCGAAAATCGAGGACGACGCCCTCATCGGCATGGGCGCGACGCTGCTTTCCGGCTCCACCGTCGGCCGGGGCGCCGTCGTGGCCGCGGGCGCGCTGGTGCCCGAGGGCGCGACCATCCCGCCGGGCGTTTTGGCCATGGGCGTGCCGGCCCGGGTGGTCCGGCCGCTGACCGACGAGGAAAAGGCGCGCGTCACGCGCGGCACGGACAACTACTGCCGGCGGCGGGACAAATACATCGAGCAAGGCTTCGGCCAGTAGGCGGGCGCGTACAGAAGGGTGGCGGCGCGGGCCCGCACTTCGATGCGCGGCCGACTCAGCTCGTGCAGCTCGGCGATGCGCGCCCGCGCCAGTGCCACGGCCGCCCTGTCGGGCGGCCGCTCGGCCGTCGCCCGCTCCAGGTAGGCGTACAGCCGGTCCAGCTCCTCTTCAAGCCGCAGCAGCGCTTCCATGTACCACGACGGGTCCTCGTCGGCCAGCTGCCTGCACAGCGCGTCCACCGCCCTTTGGTGGGCGTCGCCCACGGACAGGCGCGGCCGCTCCGCGTCGGCCACGCCGTCGCCCATGGCTTCCAGCGGTTCGTCGAGCAGGGGAGGGCAAGGAAACGCCGCGCCGTCGACCAAGTCCACGGCCACCGGCTCCAGCCGCTCCCGCACGGAGCGGCCCACGCGGGCCACCACGAAGTGAAACACGAGAAACGGCCGCAGCGGGCCTCCCCGGCCCGACGCCGGGCGCAGGCGGGCCCCGCCCAGGGCGCACTCCCGCAGCGCCAGCCCGCACATCTGCTCCAGTCGCGGGCTGCCGGGCGCGAGGGGCTCGCCCGGATGGGCCGCCTCCGTCTGCGGATCTTCGAAGGCGAAGTAGAGCGTGGTCAGGCCGGCGTCCGCGCCGGCCCACAAGCCTAGCGTCCAAAGCGGGCGGTTTTCCAGCAGCGCCAGCTGCTCCCGGGTCAGCTCCACCCGCATGCCGCCGGGCAGGGGCTGCGTCCGCGCGCCCATCGCGGCGAAGAAGCGGTGGGTGAAGTCTGCCACGTCGGGTCCCGGCACGCGGCCTCGCGCCTCCGTCACGAAAGAATGCGCCGGCTTAGTTCCCGGGCGTGCTCCGCGGCCCGCAGCGCCTCCGCCCGCGCCGCCTCCACCCGCGCCGCGAGCTCGTCCAGGCGCCGCCGGACTTCAGCGCCGTCCCGGGCGTCCAGCACGATGTCGGCGATGGCCTGCTCAAAGGTCCTGTTCATGCGCAAGCGGGTCCACACGGCCTCCACGTCTCCCACCACCGCCCGGAACAGGTTCAGTTTGTCGTGCAGCAGCGCCACGATGTGCTCCTCGATAGTGTCCTTGGTCGCCATGTTGTAAATGTGCACGTCCCGCGTCTGGCCCAGCCGGTGCACCCGCCCGATGCGCTGCTCCAGCCGCATGGGGTTCCACGGCAGGTCGAAATTAACGACGCTGCGGCAAAACTGAAAGTTCAGCCCTTCGCCGCCGGATTCGGTGCTTACCAGCACTTTGACGCCCGTGCGAAACAGCTGCCGCGTCCACTCCTTGCGCGAGGGCGACATGGAACCGTCGAAACCGAGGCTCGGGATTCCCGCCTGTTCCAGCCGCCAGCGGATGTAGCGCTGGGTCATGCGGTATTCGGTGAACACGATGAACTGCTCGTCGGGGGGGCTGTCTTCGATAAGCGCGATGAGGGCGTCGCACTTGCTGCTGGTGTCCACCACCTGGTTGCCCAGCGCCAAAAGCTCCGCCAGGCGCCGCCGCGCCTCCCGGTCCTCGGTCCGCTCGTACATCCGCTGCAGCGTGCTCATGGCCGCCGGCGCGCTGCTGCACAGCTCCCGCTGGAGGGTGACAAGGGGCAAAGCCCCGCTGGCCCTGGAGCCTGCCCGCCGGAACCCCTCGCGGACGAACTCGGTGACCGCGTCGTAAAACCGCCGCTCGGGCGGCGTCAGCCGCACCGGCACGGCGAACACGTGCCGCGGCGGAAACAGGACCGTGCCCGGTCCTCTCTCGGCGCGGACGACGTAGCGCCGCAGCTCCGCCCGCAGCGCGTCGACGCGGCGGGGCGTCCGCTTGTCGACCACGAACCGGGCCTGAAACTGGCGCCAGGTGCCCAGGGCCCCGGGCGCCAGCAGCGTCACCAGGTTATACAGCTCTCGCAGGTCGTTTTGCACCGGCGTCGCGGTGAGAAGCAGGCAGTAGCGGCGGCGGATGCCGCTGACGAAGCGCCAGTTGTCGGAGCGCGCGTTTTTCAGCCGGTGGGCTTCGTCCACGATGAGCATGTCGCAGCCCAGCCGGAGCACCGCGTCGCGGTGAGGCGGCCGCTTGGCCGTGTCCAGGGACGCGACCAAGACGGGGCAGCCCTCCCAGTCGTGCAGGCCCCGCTGGCGCACCGCCGGGATGCCGAACTTCTCCCGCAGCTCCAGCTGCCACTGCCACGTCAGGGACGCCGGCGCCAGCACCAGGGCCCGGCGCACCAGTCCCCGCAGCATGTACTCTTTCAGGATCATGCCCGCCTCGACGGTTTTCCCCAGGCCGACTTCGTCGGCCAGGATGGCCCGCCCGTCCATGTCCTCCACGACCCGCCGGCAGGTCTCCAGCTGGTACGGATAAGGGACCAAACCGGCCCTGCGCCAAAGTGACCGGCAATGCCGCTGGACGAGCAGGCCGTGGCCGGGCTGCCGGAGCGACAAAGCCAGCGCCTCCAGAGCCAGCCGGTGCAGCTCGGGCGGGGAAAACCGCTTTTCCTGCACCCGCCGGGCGATGTCGCTCAGAACCGTTTCCGACACGAGGACTTCCACGGCGCCGCCGCGCC
>QGSR01000210.1 GCA_003387805.1 Bacillota bacterium
GGTTTCCCCGTCGTCCCGCCCGTCCAGGCGGGATCCGCTGCCGTTGGGCTCGGCCCGGCCGCCGGGGCTGCGGCCGGCCGGCACCTCCCGGCCGGTCCCGGACGAATGACCGTTGGCCGCGCCGCGCCGGGCCCGGCCGCCGGGCTGCGCCGCGGCCGGCACCGAAACGTGGCAGCCGCCCGCGCCCGGCGCCGCGTGGATGCACATCTCCGCCAGCGCCACGGCCAAGCCGCCGTCGGCCACCGCGTGGGCGGCCGCCAGCAAACCGTGGTCCGTCAGCCGCTGCATCAGGTCGTACAGCAGCTTTTCCGATGCCAAGTCGGGTTTGGGCGGCGGGCCGGCCACGACGCCGTGCCACACCGCCGCGTACTCGCTGCCGCCCAGCTCCGCCCGGGTGCTCCCCAAAAGCAGCACTACGTGGCCGGCCCGCTGAAAACCCGCGGGCAGCGCCCGCTCGGCCGACGCCAGCACGCCCACCATGCCGATGATGGGCGTGGGTTGCACCGGCCGGCCGTCGGTCTCGTTGAAGAGGCTCACGTTGCCCCCCGTCACCGGCGTGCCCAGCCCCCGGCACGCCACGGCCATGCCGGTCAGGCTCCGCTCCAGCTGCCAGTAAATGTGCGGCTTTTCGGGGCTGCCGAAGTTGAGGCCGTTGGTGACGGCCACGGGCCTGGCGCCCGCGGCGGCCACCCGCCGGGCCGCGGCCGCCACGCACCCTTGCGTGCCGATGTACGGGTCGAGGAACACGTGGCGCCCGTTGCCGTAGGTGGTGACGGCGACGGCCGTTTCGTCGCCGGCCCCCCGGTCCCTCGAGCCGGCCTTCCCGGACGGCTTTCCCCCGGCCAAGTCGACCACGGCCGCGCCGGGGCCCGGCCCGTAAACGACCGTGGGCGAGCGCAGCAGCGCGTCCAGCACGGCGCCGTAATCGTCCGGCTCGGGCAGGCCGCCCATGGCGCCGGGGCCCTCGGGCTTCGCCATAGGCCGCACGTAGCACGGCGCGTCGTCGGCCAGCAGCCTGGCCGGCACTTCGGCCAGCACCGCCTGGCCGTCCCGCACCCGCACCATGCCGTCGTCGGTCACGACGCCGCAAAAGCCGTAGGTCAGCCCGTATTTGTCCAAAACGGCGGTGACTTCCGCTTCCCGCCCGGCCCGCACCACGGCCAGCATGCGCTCCTGGGTCTCCGAGAGCATGACTTCGAAAGGCTCGATGGTGTCGTCGGCCTTCGGCACCCGGCTGACGTCGATTTCAATGCCGGTGCCGGCCCGGGCCGCCATCTCGCACGCGGACGACGTGAAACCCGCCGCGCCCATGTCCTGCATGCCCGCCACGGCGCCGCTGCGCAGCAGCTCCAACGTCGCCTCCATCAGCCGCCGGCCCGCCTCGGGGTCGCCCTGCGGAATCGTCGGCACCGCCGCGGCCCCGGCCTCGCTGGCCGCCGCAGGCCCCTCCTGACCCTCCGCGGCGGCCGTCACCGACGCATCCAGCTCCTTGGACGCAAAGCTGGCCGAGCGCACGCCGTCGCGGCCGGTGGGCCGCCCGAAAACCAGCACCGGATTGCCCGGCCCTTCCGCCAGGCCTTTGGCCAGCGGCCCGTCGGCCACGCCCACGGCCATGGCGTTGACCAGGCAGTTGCTTTCGTAGCTGTCGTCAAACCGGATTTCGCTGGCCACGGCGGGCACACCCGCGCCGTCCGCGTAGTCCCGGACGCCGGCACGCACGCCTTCCAGCAGCTCTTGCTGGCGGGGCGCGCCCGGCCTGCCGAACCGCAGCGATTCCAGCACCGCCACGGGCCGCGCCCCCATGGTGAAAATGTCCCGCAAAATGCCGCCCACGCCCGTGGCGGCGCCGTGGTACGGCTCGACAAAGGAGGGATGATTGTGGGATTCGATCTTGAAGACCACCGTGCGCCGGCCTACCCGGACGGCGCCCGCGTTTTCGCCCGGTCCTTGCACAACCCGCTCGCCGGCCGTCGGCAGCCGCCGCAGCAGCGCGCGGGTGTTCTTGTAGCTGCAGTGCTCGGACCACATGACGCCGAACATCTCCAGCTCCAGCCCGTTGGGCTCCCGGCCCAGACGATCGACGATGCGCCGGTACTCCCAGGCCGACAAGCCGACGTCGGACCAGACGCCCTGCTCGTCATCGGGCGGCGGCACCACGGCGTTGTCAGGTGCATCGGGCAAAATGTCGGCAGGCTTCACCGGGCGACGACCTCCCTATCTCAGCACGGCCCGCAGCCGCTCCACCGCCTCCCGGTAGCGGGCGGCGCAGGCGGCCGCCACTTCCTCCGGCAGCGCCGGCGGCGGGGGCTCCTTGTTCCAGCCGATGGACTCCAAATAGTCCCGCACCGGCTGCTTGTCCAGACTGTCGATGGGCCGGCCCGCCACGTAGCGGTCCCGCGGCCAGAAGCGGCTGGAGTCCGGCGTGAACAGCTCGTCGATGACGATGATTTCATCGCCCAGCCGCCCGAACTCCAGTTTCGTGTCGGCCAGGATGATGCCCGCCTCCGCCGCCTTCGCCGCCGCGAACTCGTACAGCCGGATGCTCGTATCCCGCAAGAAGGCCGCCGTCTCCGGGCCGTACAGCTCCACGACTTTTTCGTAAGGCACGTTTTCGTCGTGGCCGTCGTCCACCTTCAGCGCGGGCGTGAAAATCGGCTCGGGCAAGGGACTGTTCAGCTCCAGCCCCGGCGGCAGCGGAATGCCGCACACGGTGCCGTCCCGCTGATACTCTTTCCACCCGGACCCGGCCAAGTAGCCCCGCACCACGCACTCCACGTCGATGCGCCGGGTCTTCTTGACGATCATGGAGCGGCCCGCGAGCTGCGCCTCGGCCTCCCGGGGCAGTCCCAGCTCCGACAGATCCATCGACACGAAGTGGTTGGGCGCGATGGGCGCCGTGGCCCGAAACCACAGCGCCGAAAGCTCCGTCAGCACCCGGCCTTTGCCGGGAATGCCTTCGGCGAACACCACGTCGAAGGCCGACAGCCGGTCCGAGGCCACCAGCAGCAGCCGGTCGCCCAGGTCGAACACTTCCCGCACCTTGCCCCGGTGCAGCAGCGGCAGACCAATGTGGCCGATTTCCTCCGTTGACAGCAGCACGTCGGTCATGACTGCGTCCTCCTCGCCCGCAGGCCCGCTTTTCCCTTTTTCGGAGCGGCGTCCCCGCCGCCCCCTCCTAGAGAAGCCCCAGCCGCCGGAAAATCATGTCCACGTGGCGCACGTGGTACGCCGGGTCGAAGCACGCCTCGATCTGCTCGTCGCTCAGCCGCGCCCGCACCTCCGGGCGGCGGCGGATGCGGTCCATGAAGGTCACCGCCTCGCCCGCCGGTCGGCCGTATTCGGCCCACGCGGCCATGGCCTCCTCCTGGACGACGCGGTACGCGTCCTCCCGGGACATGCCGCTGTCCACCAGCGCCAGCAGCACCCGCTGCGAAAACACCAGGCCGCCGGTGCGCTCCAGGTTGAGGCGCATGTTTTCCGGATACACGTGCAGGCCGCGGAGCACCCGGTCGAACACGTTGAGCAAATAGTTGACGAGAATGGTGCTGTCGGGGATGATCACCCGTTCGGCCGACGAATGGCTGATGTCCCGTTCATGCCACAGCGGCACGTTGTCCAGCGCGGTCACGGCGTTGGCCCGCACCACCCGGGACAAGCCCGAAATCTGCTCGCACAGCCTCGGATTGCGCTTGTGCGGCATGGCCGAGCTGCCCTTCTGCCCGGCGGCGAAGGGTTCCTCCACTTCTCTCGTTTCCGTCTTCTGCAGGGCCCGGATCTCCGTGGCGAACTTGTCCAGGCTGGCCGCGATGAGCGCCAGCGCCGTCAAGTACTCGGCGTGGCGGTCCCGCTGCAAAATTTGCGTGGAAATCGGCGCCGGCTTCAGCCCCAGCCGGCGGCAGACCAATTCTTCCACCCGTGGATCAATGTTCGCGTACGTGCCGACGGCGCCCGAGATTTTGCCGACGCGGACGTTTTCCACCGCCCGGTCCCAGCGTTCCCGGTGGCGTTCGATTTCCTCCCGCCAAAGGGCCAGCTTCAGGCCGAAGGTCGTGGGCTCGGCGTGCACGCCGTGGGTGCGGCCGATCATGATGAGGTCCTTGTACTTGATCGCC
>QGSR01000211.1 GCA_003387805.1 Bacillota bacterium
CGCCCCCGGCGGTGCAGGGGGACCCCCCGCCGTCCAGGGCCGACGTACCCCCGCCCCCCGCGGCCCGCGGGGCCCGGCCCCGGGCCCAGCACGGCCCCCGGCCCCGGCCTCCCCCTCCAGGGGCCCGGGGGCCCCGGCCCCCGCCCCAACCCGCCTCCCCGGTCATCCCCCCCGGCGGGCCGGCCGCCCCCGCCGGGCCGCACACCGCCGCCACGCCGCCGGACTCCGCTCGGCCGGCCACCGCCGCGCCCGGGCCTGCGGCTGCGCACTTCCGCCAGCACCCACAGCAGCACCGACGCGCCCAGCGAAAACACGCCCACGGCCAGCGGCATGACGACGATGCTCCAGCGCACGATGTCCAGCGCGGACACGGGCAGCGCGCCCAAGCCCAGCAGCACCCCCGCCGTGGCCCAAACCGGCCCGCGGAGGTCGGACACGCCGAGGAGACGCCCCACCGCCGACGCCGCCGCGTAGTGGAACAAGGCGACGCTGGAAAACGAGATGCCGATCCAGACCGTGAGGAACACCGGATCCAGGCGAAACCCCGTAAAGCCGGGGATTTGCACCAGCTCGAACAGGCTCAGCGGCGGGTACATCTCGGTGGAGACGTTGCGGGGCCCGAAGCGGGAAATCAGCGTCACCATCAAGATGAGGGCCGGCACGGCCAAAAAAGAAATGCCCGTCATGGCCGCCCGCACCGCGCCGCGCCAGCGGCTGAGGTACGGGCCCACCATCCACAGCGAGCTCATGCCCGCGCCTTGCGAGAATGCCACCCAGACGCCCCGCAGCAGCGCCCGCGGATCCTGAGCCAGCACGGGGCGCAGGTGGCCCAGTTCCATGTCGTTGATGCCCGAAATGACGATGACCAGGATGGGAACCACGTACGCGGGCAGCAGCAGCAGGAACAGACGCGCCATCGGTTCCATGCCGTGGCGGACCAAGTACGTGCTCACCAAAATCAGGTACGCGTTCGTGATCCAGCGGGGCGTTTCGGACAGCAAATGGGTGACAACCACGTGCGAGTGGGACTGCAGCACCCAGCCGGCCGCCGCCAGCCAATAGACGGCGAAGGCCGCGGCCAGCGCCGAACCGGCGGGCCGTCCCAGCAGCGTGCGGGCGATTTCCACCACGGTCAGGCCGCGGTACAGGCTGGACACCCGGAGCGGCAGCCAAACGCAAAAGGCCACCAGGCCGAAAGACAGCAGCGTGGCCAGCCACGCGTCGCGCCCCGCCACCAGCGTCACGTCCCGGGGGCCCGTCAGGAAGTTGAGGTGGGCCAGCGCGGTCCACACGATGATGGCCAGCGCCTGCGGCGGCAGCTTGTCGTTTTCCCGCTCGCGCCGTCGGGGACTCACGGATTACACCTGCCCGCCGGAATCGTCCCCGCGGCCCGCGCCCGGCTCGTTCCGCTTCGCGCCCGGCTCGTTCCGCTTCGCGCCCGGCTCGTTCCGCTTCGCGTCCTGCCGGCCGCGGCGCTCCCGCATGCGCACCGGGTCGGGCGGGTGCAAATACGACGGGCGCCGGCGGAAGCTGCGAGTCGGCGCTTTCAAGAAGGCGTCCTTCAGGTCGGACCATTTGTAGTACGCGTACGGCGCGATGTACGGCACGCCGTAGCTGCGCAGGCACGCGAGGTGAATCAGAATGAGCAGCAGCACCATGGCCAGCCCGTAAAGCCCCAGCACGGCCGCGGAGATCATGACGGGCAGCCCCAAAAGGCGCAGCACCGTGCCCGTCTCCCGGTCCACCGCCGCAAACGAGCTCACCGCCGTCACCGCCACCACGATGACCATCGCTTCGCTGACGATGCCCGCCCGCACCCCCATCTCGCCCAGCACCAGCCCGCCGACGATGCCGAACGTCTGCCCGATCGGGCTCGGCACGCGAAACCCGGCCTCCTTGATGAGTTCCAGCATGAGCTGCATAACCAGCGCTTCAAAGACGACGGGAAACGCGACGCCCTCTCGGGAAGCCATGAGCCGCAGCGTAAACTCGGTGGGCAGGATGCCGGGATGGTACGCCACCAGCGCGACGTAGAGGGCAGGCGCCACGATGCTCAGCGCCGCGCCCAAAAACCTGACCCACCGCAGCAGGTTGACGTGGAACCATCGGTCGTAGCTGTCCTCGGGGCTGTGAAACAAGCTGTCCAGCGTGGCCGGCATCATCAGCACGAAGGGCGTCGTGTCGGCGAACACCGCCACCCGGCCTTCCAGCAGCCCCGCCGCGACCTTGTCGGGGCGCTCGGTTTTCAGATGCTGCGGAAACGGCGACCACCACTCGTCTTCGATCAGGTGCTCGATGTAGCCGGTGTCCAGGATGCCGTCGATGTCAATGGCGTCCAGCCGCCGTCGCACTTCTTCGACGAGAGGCTCCGGCGCGACGCCTTCGATGTGGACCAGCGCGACGGTGGTGCGGCTGCGCCGGCCGATTTTCAGCAGCTTGACGCGCAGATGCGGGTCGCGGATGCGCCGCCGCAGCAAGGCGGTGTTCCAAAGCAGGTTTTCGCTGAAGCTGTCCCGGGGGCCGCGCACGGTCACTTCCAGCAGCGGATCGTCGACGCCGCGGGATTCCCAGCCCCGGTTGACGACTTGCAAGCCGCGGGCGTCGCCCCGGAACGCGAACACGGCGTCACCCTGCAGCAGCGCTTCCGTCGCGGTTTGCAAACCGTCAGCCAGGCTGACGTCGCCGGCGGTTAGAACGCTCCGGCCCAGCCGCTCCAGGTCCCGGCGCAGCGCGGCCACCTCGCCGGGGGAGGCCGCGGCCGCCCAGCGCAGCAGCGGCCGCAGCAGCGTCTGCTCCAGCAGCGCGTCATCCACCAGCCCGTCGATGTACACCACCGCCGCCTCGACGGCTTCCCGGCCCAGGCTCAGGAACCGGAATTTGACGTCATCGGCGCCGTCGAATTGCGCCTGCAGCCGCCCGATGAGGTCCGGGCCGGGTTTCGGGGCCTTGCCGATGCGCAGCCGCCCGCCGAACATCCCCGACCACATTGCGACCACGCCCCCGTTTTCACCTCTCGGATCAATTTCCGCAACGACCCGCCGGATTATTCCGCGACGCTTCCCGTTCGTCTGGCTCCGGAAGTCGAGTTCGTCTCGCCGACGCGGGCTTTCGTCACGTTCAGCGAGTACGGAAACATGGTTGAAAACCATCGGCGGCATCGGCGGCATCGACCGCATCGGCGTTGCCGCTTGATTTCCTTTTTTGCCCTGGTGTTCGGGTCTTGACGAGGGGGACCGAACATATGTTAGGATCTAGATCCACCGAACATACGATCGCTTTTCGGTTGGAGGCCAAGCGTCGTGACCGTCATCGCGTGTCTGCAACTGCCCTCGGAAAGGAACAGCGTTAAACCCGGCATCGCCGGCATGAGCGACGACGCCGTTCTGGATTTGTGCGCGCAGCTGACGCCCGTCGTCGAACCCGACGGAGACCGGATCTGGATGGACTGGACGGGCTGCGGCGCCGTGCCGGAGCTCGCGGAAAAGCTCGCAGCAGGGCTGGCCCGGCTCACAGGCGTCAACGCCGGCACGAACGCGAACGGCCCGGCGGCATCTTCGCGCCGCCGTGGGTACACGGACGGCCCCGCGGCGTCTTCCCGCCGCCGTGAGCACACGGGCGGCCCGGCGGAATCCCCGCCCCGCCGCGCGCGGTACGGTCTCGGTGTCGCCCCGCTCCGTTTCGTGGCCGGGGCGCTGGCGGCGGGCGCCGGCGCCGGCCATGCCGCCGCCAAGGCCGCCGACATCTTGATCGATACTCCCGTCGTCGGCGGCTTCCGGGTCGAAGGCGACGCTTTGCCCGAAGCGCTGGCGTCGCTGCGCATCCGTGCCCTGCCGGGGATCGACGCGGAGGTTCAGGAGGCGCTCCAGGCGCTGGACGTGCGCACGCTGGGCGAACTGGCGCGCTTCCCTCGCGACCTTTTGCACGGCCACGTGGGGCCCGTCGCCGACCGGCTGCTGGACTGGGCTCGCGGGCGGGACGAGCGGCGCGTCCGGGCCCTGTATCCGCCCGAGCGCTTGGAGCGGCGCATCGCCGCGGAGGCGCCCGGCTTTGCCGGCGGCTTGCCCCATGCCCCGTCCGGCGACGACTCCGGCGGCCGGCCGGCCGCGCGCGT
>QGSR01000212.1 GCA_003387805.1 Bacillota bacterium
GTGGCGTCCACCAAGTCCTCCGCCTGCTCCAGCGGATGGCCTGTCCACTCGCGCAGCAGCTCCACCGCCCGGCGGGCGTATTCGGGCGGCGCGTTGAGCCCGGTGCCCACGGCCGTGGCGCCCAGGTTGACGACGGCCAGGGCCGCCGAGGCGGCCCGCAGCCGCTCCGCATGGCGCCGGGTGACCCGGGCGTAGGCGCCGAATTCCTGGCCCAGGTACATGGGCACGGCGTCCTGCAGATGGGTGCGGCCCACTTTGAGTATGCCGGCGAACTCGTCGGCTTTGCGGGCGAAGGACGCGGCCAGCCCCTCCAAGGCGTCCGCGGCCGGCCCCAGCATGTCCAGCAGGGCGATGCGGAAAGCCGTCGGGATGACGTCGTTGGTGGACTGGGACATGTTGACGTGGGTGTTGGGGTGCACCACGTCGTAGCGGCCCCGCGGCCGGCCGAGAATCTCCAGCGCGCGGTTGGCGATGACCTCGTTGGCGTTCATGTTGATGGACGTGCCCGCGCCGCCCTGAATCGGGTCCACGGGGAACTGGTCGTTGAAGCGGCCCGCCGCGACCTCGTCCGCCGCCTGCACGACGGCCCGGCCGATGTCCTCGGCCAGCAGACCCGCCTCCATGTTGGCCTGCGCGCACGCTTTTTTCACCAGCCCCAAGGCCCGAATCATGGCCGGCTGCAGCTTATGGCCGGTGATGGGAAAGTTGTTCAGGGCGCGGACCGTCTGAATGCCGTAGTAAACTTCGGCCGGGACGGGCAGGGACCCCAGCGAGTCCTTTTCGATTCGTTCCATTGGTTGTCACCGCCTTTGTCCTGCGAAGTGCATCCGGCGCGTCGGCCGTTGCCAATGGGTTCCTGACGGATTTGTCCACCATTATATGGAGCCCGGCACGGCCAAGGCAAGGGTGACCTCCGGCGGAGCCGCCGAAGTTGCGCCGCGGCCGGGCAGCCTTTAGAATGGAGCCAAAGGGCAAAGGGGGTCGAGACCGTGGCCGTGACGGAAGAACAGGTGCGCGAAGCGCTGAAGCAAGTGATAGACCCGGAGCTCGGGTTTGACATCGTCAACCTGGGCCTTGTATACAACATCTACATCGACGGAGGCACGGTGTGGGTGGACATGACGCTCACCAGCCCGGCGTGCATGATCGGGCCGCTCCTGACGGAGCAGGCCAAGGCCGCCGTGGAAGCGCTGGAAGGCGTCGAGAAGGCGGAGGTCCGCATCGTCTGGGAGCCCCGCTGGACCGAAGACATGATGAGCGAAGAACTGAAGCTGATGCGCAGGTACGGGATGTTCGGCTGAACGCATCCAGCCCCGGCGCCGGCCGGCGCCGGGGCTTTTTGTTCCCGCCGCCGCTGTTCCCGGCCGGCACGGTACCACCGGCCGCCCGCACCCGGCACCGTGGGTGGACGAAGGTGAAAAACCGGCAGCCGAAGGGATCCTGCAGGCGGTGCCGAACCCCATCGCAGCAGCATCCTTCCGGAAGGACGGGGAATCATGGCGCACGAGGAGCGAGGCGGCGGGGTCCGCCGCTCCCGGCCGGAAAACGCCAGCGCAGCGGACGCGTTCGACTCGAAACGCCGCGCGGACGAACTCATCAGGCAGGGTCAGGATCTGCTGGTCCGCTCCCGCATCGCCGCGGCGCAGAAGAAGTTTCGCGAGGCGCTGAAGCTTTGCACGTCGTCGGTGCGGGCCCGCAGCCGCCTGGCGCTGACGCATTGGCTGCAGGGCGAGGCCGACCGGGCCGAGAGCGAGGTCCACGCCGTCCTGGCCGTCGCGCCCGACGACGTCCTGGCCTTGACGACGCTGGCCCAGGTGCAGGCGGCGCAGCGCCGCTGGCCCGAGGCCCAGGCCACCGTGGAGCAGGCCCTGAAGAATTTCTACGCCGCCTACGCCGCCGGCGCCGCGGAGCCCGAGCATCTGGCCAACGCGGCCCGCATGCTGGCGGCCATGGACGACGACCGGCGGCTGTACCAGCTGTATCGCCGTTGCGTGCGGGGCGTGCCGGGCCGCTGGGACGCCACGGCGCTGACGCACATGGGCCTGGCGGCGTTCAATCTGGGCCGCTGGACCGAGGCCCGGTGGCTGTGGCGCATGGCCGCCGCGTCCGGAACCGGGGAGCTGGACGACGTGCTGGACTCGTTCGTTTTCGTCCTCGACAAGGTGGAGCAGGGCCAGGTGCCCCCCTTCGCCATCAACCATCGCCTGCGGGACGACGCCGTCGCGCCGGGCGACCAGGAGCCGCCGGGCCTTTGGAAGGTGTTCTCGCTGCGGGCGCTTTGGGACAGCGACGACCTGGACAACCAGGAGATCGCGCTGCATCTGCTGGCCGAAATGGACGAGCCGTGGGCTTCGGACATGATGTTCCACGTGGTGCGGCAGCCCGACCTGCCCGACGAGCTGAAAATGAAGGCCGCCGTGTGGCTCTTGGACCAGGGGCTCATTGAGGAAGGCGAGCCGCTGGAAATGCACGTGGACGGGCGGCTGCAGCCGGTGGTTATCGATCGGGACGACGTCTATCCGGCGGAACGGGGCGGCCAGCTGTTCTACGGAGTGTACGAGCCGGATCTGGAGGACTTGCTGGATGAGGCTCTGATCGCGCAGGACCGGGGCGATGCGGAGGCCGCCGAGGCCGTGTACCGGGAAATGCTGGCGCTGGACCCGGACCACGTGCCGGCCCTGGTCGGCCTGGCCGGGTTGTGCCGGGCCAGCGGGCGGGAGCCGGAAGCGGAGCGGCTGCTGGGCCGGGCGCTGGCCCTGGAGCTGGCGCTGCAGCTCGACGATGAGGCCGGCGACGATGCCGGGCCGCCGGACCAGGCGGCGCCGGCAGGCAGGGCGCGGACCGGCCGCGCGGTGGATCCCTCCTGGTCCTGGGACGAAGCGCTGCAGACGCGCACCCTGGCCATGCTGCGGGAAATGGCCGGCCGCCTCGGCGTGAAAAACCGCTGGGCCATGCGCAAGGCGCCGCTGGCCGCCGCGGTGGCGGCCCGCCTGCGGGCCCGGCTGCGGTGGGTGTGGCAAGGGCTGGGCGACGCCGAGCAGGCGGCCTTGCTTTGGCTCCATCAGCAGGGCGGCGTCGCTTCCCTGGAGGGCATGCGGCGGTTTGCCGCGTCCGGCCCGGCGGCCGGCTTCGGGGCCGATGAGCCCGAAGTCGTCTCCGGTCCCGGGCCGTGGGGCCATCCGGCCGACGTGGCGGCGCGGCTGGAGGAGTGGGGGCTCGTGTTCGTCGGCCGTCGGCGCGACGCCGAGGCGCCCGTGGCCGTGCTGCTGGATGAGACGCGGGACTTGCTGCAAAAGGTGTGGGGCCGCGCCTAGACGCCGGACCCACGGAGCCGGCTTCACTCCCGGCCGTCCGCGGCGTCTTCGCCGTACTGGGCGATGAGCGCGGCCACCTGCTGCCTGGTCTCTTCGATGACCTGGTCCCGCATCATGGCGAAGGGGCCGCCTTCCATGGCCTTCGTCTCGATGTTGGCGATGGTGACGGCCTCGACCTCGCGCAAGAAGGCGGTGATGTCGGCCGGGCTGACGTCGCCGAACTCGCCTTGCGCGGCCCGCCGGACGAAGCCTTCCAAATCGGGCGTGCCGCCCATGGACACTTCCCAGTACTTTTCCATCAAGTGTTGGACCATAAGAAAGCCTCCTTGGAGCTCGCTCACGGGGATGCAGCCGCGGGGCCGCGCACGGGGCGGCCACGGCCAGCGTCTCGCCGTTACTGCATACGCCGGGGAAGGCCGCGGTTCCTTCGCCGGCGCCGGCGAGACCCATGCCGTCCCGGGCGGCGGGCCGCCCTGCCGGCGCGGGGGAAGGACATGGGCGGAACGTCCCGAAAATTGCTGGAGATTGCCCCGGGAAACAACCCGCGAGGGAGAACGAAACCATTGGCAAGGGAGCATGTGTACGGCACCATGGAACACGCGTGGAAACAGCTGGAATGGTCGGCCGTTGAACGGGCGCGGGCCGTCGGGTTCGCCTGCCGCCTGGATCGGCAGCTTGAAGCGGTGGCGGCCGTCGCGGACCGGCCCGAGAGCCGGCTGGCCCAGCGTCTGCGGGCGGAGCTGCAGGAAGCCGTGACAGGCGGGCCGGGCGGCGCTTCGCCGGATAC
>QGSR01000213.1 GCA_003387805.1 Bacillota bacterium
CCCGAGGATAGCGGCCTGCGGCGGGTTGATGGTGGGGGTAAAAGGGCCGATCTCGTAGGCGCCCAAGTTGGTGATGGTGAACGTGCCGCCGTGCAAGTCGTCGGGCGACAGCGTCCCGTTGCGGGCCGCCTGCACCAGCCGGTGCCGCTCCCGGGCGATGGCGCCCACGCTTAAGCGGCTCGCGTGCCGAATGACGGGCACCAAGAGCCCGTCGGGCAGCGCCACGGCCACGCCCACATGGGCCTCGGGCTCGAGCACCAGCTCGTCGCCTTCGAGGCGTGCGTTCATGTACGGGTGTTCCAGCAGCGCCCGGGCCGCGATCCGCACAAACAAGTCCAAATAGCCGATGCCCGGCCCGCCGTGCCGCCGGTCCTCTTCGTTAAGGGCCGTGCGCAGGCGCACGAGGTCGGTGACGTCCGCCTCCGTCGTCAGGGTGACGTGGGGCGCGGTGAAGGCGCTCTGGCTCATGCGCTCGCCGATGACCCGCCGCATGCCGCTCAACGGGATGCGGCGCGGCGCGACGGGCGCCTGGGGCCCAGTGACGGGCGCAGCCGCCGCGTTTGCAGGCGCCGCGGCAAGGCCCGCCGGGACCGCGGCCTGGGGCGGCGACCCAGCCGCCGGGGCGACCGCCGCTGGCCCAAAGGCCTCCGCCGGCAAGGCGGCGGCTTGGCGGCTCGCGGCGAAGGCTTCCACGTCGGCCCGGGTGACGCGGCCCTTGGGCCCGCTGCCCGGGATGGCCGCCAGGTCCAGGCCCCATTGGGCCGCCAGCCGCCGGGCGACGGGCGTCGCCCGCACCTTGCCGGGCGGGGCGGCCTTCCCGCCGGAGCCTCGGGTTTCCCCGGCGGGCACCGCGTCCCGGCCGGGCTCAACGACTTCCCCTTCGGCGGCGATGATGGCGATCGGCGTGTTGATGGGCACCGTCTGGCCGGCGGGCACCAGGATCTTGTGCAGGACGCCGCTCGCGGGAGCGTCGACTTCGATGTCCACCTTGTCGGTCAAGACACTGAGCAGGGGCTCCCCTTTCTGCACGGTGTCCCCTTCCTGCTTGAACCAGACCTGGACCGTGCCTTCCTCCATCGTCATGCCCAGCTTGGGCATCCTGACTTCCGTCGCCAAGGGTGACCCCTCCGCGTGGCCGGCGCCCGCATCTTGAGCGCGAACGATTGTATTCCCGCGCTGCAAATGTTCATGCGCGGATGCTTCTATTCGGGGCAGGGGAACGGGCTCCTCCCTTGTCGGACCAGGAGCGGGTTGCGCGGCCGAGCAACCGCGCCGGCGGCCAACCGGGCTGCCGGTGATCCGGGCTACCGTCAACCGGGCTGCCGTCAACCGGGCTGCCGGTCAACCGGGCTGCCGTCAACCGGGCCGCCGGTCAAGCGCCCTGCCGTTCGAGGACAAGCCGCGCCGTCGCTTCGTCGGTGATGAGGACGTGCACGTAGCGCCCGCGCAAGGCGCCGAGGATGGCGTCCGCCTTGCGCCGGCCGCCGGCGAAGGCGATCACCTGGGGGATGGTGCGCAGGGATTCCAGCGAGAGCGCGATGACCCGCTCGGCCAGCGGCGACTCGATGGGCCGCCCGTAAGCGTCAAAGTGCCGGCCGAGGATGTCGCCCACTGCGCCCCGGCGCACGGCCTCATCCAGCTCTCCGGCCGAGAGCGCCCCCCAGCGCACCAGGGAGCTTTCGCCGCTCACGTCGCCGATGCCGACGAGGGCCTTGGTGGCGGACGCCCCGGCCCGCAAGGTCTGGGCCACCCGGTGATCGGACAGCAAGGCGGCACGGATGCTCGCGCTGTCGACAAAGGCGGGCGTGTAGAGCATTTGCACGGTTCCCTGGAGCTTGTCGGCGACGGCGCGGGCGATGTCCAGCGGGTTGATGAGGCCGCCGGCGTTGAGCCCGCCCATCAGCTGCACGACGGTGATGCCGGGGATGGACAGGGGACGCAGGTGCCGGGCCACTTCCCGCAACGTGACGCCCCAGGCGGTCCCGATGACGTCGCCGGGCGCGAGGCTGCGCTCGAGAAACATCGCGCCAAACTGGCCGATGGCCTCCCGGGTCTGCTCCTCGCTTTCGCCGCTGGGGACGACAATGGCTTCCTTGAGACCAAAGACCTGCCGCAGCTTTTCCTCCAGCTCCACAAAGCGCAGCGACGGGTGGTCGACCCGGATCTGCACGATGCCCTCTTCCCGCGCCCGGGCGAGCAGGCGAACGACCTTCACCCGCGACAGGCCGAGGCGGTCGCCGATGTCCTGCTGGGTCAGGCCTTGGTGGTAATAGAGCCATGCGACCCGGGCCATGAGGGCCCGTTCCTGCTCGTGGGCCGACAGCGCCACCGCCTCACCCGCTCCTCAAGCGGCTGATGAGTTCCAGCGATCGGCGCACGCCCTCTTCGCCGCCGGCCACTTCCAGCACGAAACCGCCGCTGTACCCGCGCTGCCGCAGCGCCCCAAGCAGCCGCTCCCACGGGACCGCCCCTTCGCCCAGGGGGAGGTGTGCGTCGGCGCTGCCGTCGCCGTCGGCGGCGTGGATGCTGCGCAAATACGGGAACACGGCGGCCAGCTCCCGCTCCCATCCGCCCGTGCTGACCAGCGCATGCCCGACGTCCAGGCAGATCCCAAGATGCGGGCTGCCGACGGCCTCAAGCAGCGCCAGGAGGTCCGCGCTCCGACCTCCGATGACGCGCCCGCCGGGATCGGGCAAGTTCTCGATCAGGATCGTCACGCCCAGCTCCCATGCGCGGCGGGACAGCTGCTCCAGGGACGCGGCGGTCCGCTGCCAGGCCGCTTCCCGCTCAGGCCCCTCACCCCGGTCGGACCCGTCGGACGGATGAACCACCACGTAGGGGCAATCGAGCCGTGCCGCGATCTCCAAGGCCCGGCCGATAGTGGCCACAGCCTCCTGCCGCTCTTCGGGCGCCGGCGCCGCCAAGTCCAGGCCCCGGAACGGCGCGTGCAGGCTGTGGGCCGCCAGACCGAGCCGGTCCAGGGCGGCCGCCACTTCCTCGATCTCCGGCGGCTCACACCGGGGGTCCAAATGCGTGCCATTGGCCCACAGCTCCACGTCGGTGGCGCCCAAAAGGTGCAGGATGTCCAAGGCCTCAAAGAGAGGCCGCTGGCTGAAAGTCCACGTCGACACCGCGAGGCGAAACCCGCCCGTCAACCGCTGTCCCTCCTTCTGCCTGCGCGCTTGGCGCTGCGTACCGCGACGGCTCCCGCGCCAGCCGCCGGCGCCTAGCGCCGTCCCCTGGCCAGGCGCGCTTGCCTCTCCCGCAAGGCCTCCACCGCGCCGGGCGGCGCGGAGACGGACCCGATGCGCCGGTCGTGGGTGGAGCCCGGCCCATGGGCGTCGGTGCCGCCGGTCACCACCAGGTCGTACTTGGCTGCCAGGGCCAGGAAGTGTTCCGTGTCCTCGGGCGTATGCTCGGGGTAATAGCACTCGAGGCCCTGCAGGCCGTGTTCGATCAGCTCGGGGATGAGCTTTTTTCCTTCCTCGGACATGCGCCCCGGGTGGGCCAGCACGGGCACGCCCCCGGCATCCAGGATCGCCCGCACGGCGTCAAAGGCCGAAAAGGGCTCCCGGGGAACGTACGCCGGGCCGCCGGTGTATAGGTAGCGTGCAAACGCTTCCTCGATGGACGCCACGCAGCCGGCCTCCACCAGCGCCCGCGCCACGTGTGGCCGCGTGATGGCGCCGCCATTCGCTATCCGCAGCACGTCGTCGAAGCTGATCCGCAAGCCCAGCTCCTGGAGGCGCTGGACCATCTTCTCGCCCCGCCGGACGCGGGCTTCGCGCCGGCGCGCCAGCAGCTCGTAGAACCCGCTGGCATCGGGCGGGATGAAATAGCCGAGGATGTGCACCTCGCCCCAGGTGCGATCCGTGTTGAGTTCCACACCGGGGACCAGTTCGAGCCCTAGCGCCTCGGCCGCCGCCATGGCCTCCGACACCCCGTCCATCGTATCGTGGTCGGTTAGAGCCAAGGCGGTGACGCCCGCGGCGCGGGCGGCTTCGACGACCGCCGCGGGCGACAGGGTGCCGTCGGAAGCGTTGGAATGCACGTGCAAGTCAATAGACACATGGATCCCTTCCTCAGGACAGCAG
>QGSR01000214.1 GCA_003387805.1 Bacillota bacterium
GGCGCTCGCGGCCGTTTCGCTGTCGGCTGTTCACAAGGGCGCCGGCCCGGTCCCGGCCGCCCGCCCGGCGGCCTACGCCCGCGGCGGGCCGTCTTCGCCGGCGTCGCCCCCGGTTCCGCCGGCGTCTTCGTCTTCCTCGCGTCCGCTGGCGTCCCCGTTGCTCTCGACGCCGTTCAGGACGTAGATGAGCCGGCCGCACTCGGGGCAGGCCACCTCGTGCTCGCCGAACAGAAAGTGCTCTTCGAAATACACGGTTTCCCCGCAGTTGGGACACTGCATTTCCACGAAGTGCGCGTCCTCGTCGTCGTCGTCGAGGCCGTCGTCATCGTCGTCGAAGTCGTCCCCGAGCACTTCCTCTTCGAGATCCGCCAGATCGGCATCGATGGCTTCCAGATACTCTTCAATCTCTTCCTCCCCCAGCTCCAGCTCGTCCAGCCGATCGGCCACCGCGTCCAGGATCTCCAAGATCTTCTCCCAGACGACCCGGGCCTGCGGCCCGTTGCCGGCCAGGTCTGTGCCTTCCAGAAGGCCGCGCAGGTACGCGATTTTTTCCCTTACCGTCGCCATCGACCAACACTCCTCTCCGGTCTGCGCCCGCTGGTAGTTTCCCCGCGACCGGCGCCCGATAGCAGCGTCAGGCGCGGGACAAATACTCGCCGGTGCGGGTGTCGACTTTGATGACGTCGCCCTGGTCGACGAACAACGGCACCTGCACCACCAGGCCCGTCTCCAGCGTGGCCGGCTTGGTCGCGCCGGTGGCGGTGTCGCCCTTGAAGCCCGGCTCCGTCTCCACGACCCGCAGTTCCACCGCGTTGGGCAGGTCGACGCCGATGGCCTGTCCTTCGTAAAACTGGATGTGGATGTGATCGTTCTCCTTGATGTACTTGGGCGCGTCGCCCAGCTGCTCCGACGTCAGCGTCACCTGCTCGTACGTTTCCGTGTCCATGAACACGTGCTCGTCGCCGCTGGCGTACAAGTACTGCATCTCACGGGTTTCGATGTGGGCGCGCTCCACCCGCTCGCCGGCCCGGAACGTGCGCTCCACCACGTTGCCCGTGCGCACGTTTTTCAGCGTGGTGCGCACGAACGCCGCGCCCTTGCCCGGCTTGACGTGCAGGAAGTCGACGACGCTGTACACGCCGTCGTCCAGGCGAATGGTCAGGCCTCTGCGAAGATCGTTGACGGAAATCACGCGGAAAACCTCCTTGCTGAATCACGCGGACTACGCCGGCAAGCAGATCAGTTCCTTGGTGGATTTCGTGAGAATGCGGCAGCCATCCTCCGTCACCACCACCAAATCCTCGATGCGGATGCCGCCGCGGCCGGGCAAATACACGCCGGGCTCGATGCTGCCCACCATGCCGGGCTCCAGCACCACCCCTCCCCGCGTGCTGAAGCGCGGGATCTCCTCGTGCACGTCCAGCCCGATGCCGTGACCCAAGCCGTGGCCGAAAAAGTCGCCGTAGCCCGCTTCGGCGATGATGTTTCGGGCCGTCGCGTCCACGTCCTTGGCCACCACGCCGGGCCGGACGGCCTCCACGCCGGCCTGCTGCGCCCGCAGCACCAGTTCGTACAGCACCCGGTCTTCGTCGGTGGGCCGGCCGATGAAAACGGTGCGCGTCATGTCCGAACAATAGCCTTTCCAAACGCAGCCGAAATCCAGCGTGACGAACTCGCCCGCTGCCAGGGGCTTGTCCGTCGGCCGCGCGTGCGGCAGCGCGCCGTTGGGCCCGGACGCGACGATGGACGGGAATGCCAGCGCCTCCGCGCCCTGCTCCCGCATGAACACTTCCAGCTTCCAGGCGATCTCTTTTTCCGTCGCGCCCGGCCGGAGATGGTCGAGAATGTATGAGAAAGCCCGGTCCGCCACGTCGACGGCCGCCTGGATGAGCTCCAGCTCCTCCTGGCTCTTGCGGCCGCGCAGCTCTTCCACCAGCCCTTTGACCGGCACCCACTCCACCGCGGCCGGCTGGCCGTCCGGCGGGTTTTTCAGGTTTTCCAGCTGCTCCACCGTGACGTGGTGGCTTTCAAAGCCGATGCGCCGCCCGGCGTAGCGGGCCAGCCGCTGGTGCAGCGTCGCGTACGGGTCATCGTAACGCACCAGCGTGTAGTCGGGCGCCTGGGCCTTGGCCTGCTCCACGTAGCGGAAATCCGTCAGAAACAGCGCCTCTTCCCGGGTGATCAGCGCCATGCCGGCGCTGCCGGTAAAGCCGGTCATGTAGCGCCGGTTGGTGGCGCCCGTCACCAGCAGGCCGTCGATGTCAGCGTCCTTGAACGCGGCCCGCAGCCGCTCGATCCGCTCCTGCATCACTGGCTATTCCTCGCTTTCGTCGCCTTTTTCCTCAAGCCGGCGCCGCGCCGCGGACACGGCCGCGATCAGCCCCAAAAGGTAGCTGTCCGGCCCGAAGCCCGCGATTTGGCCCGCGCACGCGGGCGCGACGACCGAACGCCGGCGGAAAGGTTCCCGGGCGTGAATGTTGGACAGGTGCACTTCCACCACGGGCACGCCGACGGCTTTAATCGCGTCGTGCAGCGCGTAGCTGTAGTGGGTCAGCGCGCCGGGGTTGATGACGATGGCGTCGGCCTGGCCCGGTGCCTCGTGGATCGCGTCGATGAGCCGCCCCTCGTGGTTGGACTGAAAAAAGCGCACCTCGGCGCCCAGGTCGTCGGCCGACTCGCGCAGCCGCCGTTCGATGTCGGCCAGCGTCGCCGCACCGTACACGCCGGGCTCCCGCGTGCCCAGAAGATTCAGGTTCGGCCCGTTCAGCACCAATACCCTTACTTTGCGCTCGCCCATCGGTTTCGCTGCTCCCTTACAATTTCCAGCACCAAGTCATCAGGAACGTCGTCCCGCACCACCCAGCGGCCCGGCTGTTCCGCGAGCACGAAGCGGATTTTCTGGTCCACCGTCTTCTTGTCGCGCCGCATCAGCGTCAGCAGCTTCGCTTCTTCCACCGGCGGCGGGGCCGCCGGCAAGCCCGCCCGTTGGAGCAGATCCGCCAGGCGCTGCACCTCGGCTTCGGGGAAACCGGTCAGGCGCGCGGACAGCATGGCCGCCGCGACCATGCCGGCCGCCACCGCCTCGCCGTGCAGCATGCCCTCGTAGCCGAAAGCCGCCTCCAGCGCGTGGCCGATGGTGTGGCCGAAGTTCAGGCACTCCCGCACGCCCTCGGTCTCCCGCTCGTCCTCGGCCACGACGGCCGCCTTGATTTCACAGGAGCGGGCCACAATGCGCAGCAAAGCCGCCCGGTCTCCCGCGGCCAGCCGGTCCAGGCGGTCCTCCACGAACTGAAGCAGGTCCGGATCCCCGATGACGCCGTACTTGATGACTTCCGCCAGTCCCGCGGCCAGCTGCCTCTTCGGCAGCGTGCGCAGCGTGTCCACGTCGGCGATGACGATGCGCGGCTGGTGAAACGCGCCCACCAGGTTTTTCCCTTCATCCAGGTTGACGCCGACTTTTCCGCCCACCGCGGCGTCCACTTGCGCCAGCAGCGTCGTCGGCACCTGGATGAGGGCCACGCCGCGCAAGAACGTGGCGGCGGCGAAGCCCGCCAAATCCCCCACCACCCCGCCGCCCAGGGCGATAAAAAACGACCGCCGGTCCAGGCGGTGGCCCACCGCGGCCCGGTAAACCCGCTGGGCCGTTTCCAGGGTCTTGTACTGTTCGCCGTCGGGGATGTCGACCCGGGGCACTCGCAGGCCGGCCAGGGACAGGGAGCGCTGCACCAGCCCGCCGTAGAGCGAGCCCACCGTCTCGTTGGTGATCAGCAGGCCCTTGCTGAACGCGCCTCCCTGGCAGCAAAGGGAGCCCGCCTGATCAAGCAGGCCCGAGCCCACGTGCACGTCGTAGGACCGCCCGCCCAGCCGCACCGGCACGCGCTGGGGCGCGGGCCGCTCATGTCCCGTGAGCAGCCGCTCGACTTGGTCCGCCACCTCGTCGGGAGACTTGCCTGACACGTCCACCACGTAGTCGGCCAGACCGTAGATGCGCTCGCGGCCGGCGTACAGGCGCTGCAGGTCGGCACGGGGGCGCGTCAGGAGAGGGCGCGGACGCTCCGCTTCGGCCGCGGCCCTCGACAAAAGCTCCTCCAGGT
>QGSR01000215.1 GCA_003387805.1 Bacillota bacterium
GTCACCGGCGGGTTTTCATGCCCGATCAGGAGGATGGCCTTTAGGTACATCTCCGCCTTTTCGGTTTTGCCGATGTTGTGGGTGACGCTCATGTCCCTGGACCCTCCCCGGCCCGGCCCGCGCACTCGCCGCACAGGCCCCGAAAGATGATTTCCCGCTGCTCCACTTCGAAATCGTACTCCTTCAACACCGACAGATCCGCGTGTTCCGCCGGATCGACGGGAACATCCATCACTTTGCCGCAGGAGCGGCAGACCAGGTGGGAGTGGGGGCTCAGGTTGCACTCGATCCGGAACCCTCCCGTGCCCACGTTTACCAGCCGGATGGCGCCGAGGCCCGCCAGCTCGTACACCGTGGTGTACACGGTTTTCAAGGACATGCTCGGCATCACCGCGGTCGCCTGCTCGTACAGCTCGTCCACCGTCGGATGGCCGTCGCTGTTTTCGATCAGCTGGCAGATCAGGTGCCGCTGCGGCGTGAGCTTGAGGCCGTTGTCCCGTAGCTGCTCTGCCAAGCTCTGGCCGTGAGCCATCTTCTGACCACCTTATGGTAGTTGACAACGAACTGTTAGTTGCCATGCAACTGTTAGTTAACAATGATTGTTGACTACCACTGATTATAGAGCTCCCTGCCAGTCCGTGTCAATCGTTCGCCCTGCGCCCGTGCCTACGATGCGCAAAACCCCGCCTTGCGCGGTCCTGCGGTTCACCGGCGCTTGGGCGTGCGCTCCACGAACAAGTTGCGGCCAAGCCACAAGCCGCCGTCGATGACTAGGCACTCGCCGGTGATGTACGACGCGTAGTCGGAAACCAGGTATGCCGCCGCGTGGGCGACTTCTTCCGGTTCCCCGAAGCGCCCGAGCGGGATGGCGGCTTGGAGGCGTTGCGCCGCTTCCGGCGTGGCCCACAGCTGCTCGGCGCCGCCGGTCTTGTCGATGGGGCCAGGTGCGATGGCGTTGACCCGGATCCGGTACGGCGCCCACTCTACCGCCAGGGTGCGGGTCATGGCCAGCACCCCGGCTTTGGCCGCGGCCGAGTGGACCGTCCCTGGGCCCCCATGCCAGGCGTACGTGGCGATAATGTTGAGGATAGTGCCGGGCTGCTTTTGCTCGATCCAGTGCCGGCCTACGGCCCGGCTGCAGTAGAAGGTGCCGTTGAGGACGATGTTGACCACAGCGTTCCAACCGTTGACGCTCAGCTCGTGAGCGGGGCAGACGAAGTTGCCGGCCGCGTTGTTGACCAGGATGTCGACGCGCCGGAACCGCTCCAGCGTCCTGGCCAAAAGCTCGTCCACCTGCGATGGGTCCCGCACGTCCATGGGCACTGTCAAAACCGGTACGCCCTTGGCCTCAAACTCCTTGGCGACGCCCGCCAGCCGCTCGGCGTTGCGGGCCGCGAGGACGAGTGACGCACCGAGGTCGCCGAAACAGCGGGCCATGGCCAGGCCCAAACCCGAACTCCCGCCCGTGATGATGGCGACGCGACCTTGCAGCGTGCCGGGTGGCAGCATAAATTTTCTCAACCCCTTTCCACAAAGCGCACTGATCTGCCAATTTCAGCCGCGGGCGGGCCGGGCCCTCGCGGCCCGGCCCGTGGGCTGCTCCAAAGTGTCAGCGCTCAGCAGGCCTGCGCCAAGTCTTCGATGAGGTCTTCGACGTCCTCGATTCCTACGGAAACGCGCACCAGGCTGTCGGTGATGCCCAGCTGTGCCCGCCGCTCGGGCGGGATCGACGCGTGGGTCATCTTGGCCGGTAAGGAGATAAGGCTCTCGACGCCGCCCAGGCTCTCGGCCAGGGTAAAGAGGCGCGTGCGGCTCACGAGGCGCTCCGCCCGTTCGGGAGTGTCGGTTTCGAAGGAGAGCATGCCGCCAAATCCTCTGGCTTGCCGGCGGTGCACCGCATGGCCCGGATGGTCCGGCAGGCCGGGGTAGTAGACCCGCCGCACCCAGGGCTGCTCCTTGAGCCACTGGGCAAGCGCCATGGCGTTGCGCTCGTGGGCTTCCATGCGCAGGCCCAGGGTGCGGATGCCGCGGATGAGCAGCCAGCTGTCGTGGGGCCCCAGCACCCCGCCGACCGCGTTTTGGAGGTAGTGCAGCCGCTCGCCCAGCTCCGCGTCCTTGACCACGACCAGGCCCGCGACCACGTCGGAGTGGCCGCTCAAGTACTTGGTCGCGCTGTGCACGACGATGTCGGCGCCCAAGGTGAGAGGCTGCTGCCAATAGGGCGTCATGAACGTGTTGTCCACCACCAGCCACGCGCCGGACCGATGGGCCACGTCGGCCAGCGCCCGGAGGTCGGCCACCTTCAAGAGGGGATTGGTGGGGGACTCCACGATGACCATGCGGGTTTCCGGGCGCAGGCTGCGCGCCACGTCCTCGGGGTCGGCCGTATCGGCGTACGTGGCCTCGATGCCGAGGCGCTTGAACACCCTTTCCACAACCCGGTACGTGCCGCCATAGACGTCGTCGCCCACCACGACATGGTCGCCTGCGTCCAGCAGGCTCAGGACCGTGGCCATGGCCGCCATCCCGGAAGCAAAGGCGAGCCCCCGCACGCCGCCCTCCAGCTCCGCCGCCAGGTTTTCCAAGGCCGTCCTGGTCGGGTTGCCGGTGCGGGAATACTCATACCCCCGGTGGACGCCGGGCCGCTCCTGGGCGTAAGTGGACGAGAGGTAAATGGGCACGTTGACCGCCCCGGTGGCGGGGTCCGGGCCGTGCCCGCCGTGGACGATAAGGGTCTTGAGCCGCATGTGCCGCCTCCTGTTCCGCCGCCGGCCTAGATCGCCGGTTCCTTGGCGCCCGCTCAACTGCCGGCTGGCCGCTAGTCGTAGATGCCCTTGCTCAGGTAGCGCTCGCTGCTGTCGGGAAACACCACGACCACGGTGCTGCCGGGCCGGGCCTGCTTGGCCTCCTGCCACGCGGCGTAAAACGCCGCGCCCGAGGAGCTGCCGCACAAGATTCCTTCCCGCCGGGCCAGCTCCTTGACCATGGCAAACGCGTCGTCGTCGGACACGGTGTACACCTTATCGATCAGGCGCGTGTCCAGCGTTTCGGGGATGAACTCCACGCCGATCCCCTCGGTCCGGTGAGGCCCGGGCTGGCCGCCGCAGAGGATGGACCCTTCGGGCTCCACGGCCACGGCCCGCAGGCCGGGGATCTTTTCCTTAAGATAGCGGGCGGTGCCCGTGAAGGTGCCGCCGGTGCCGACGCCGGCCACAAAAATGTCGATCTGGCCCTGGAGCTGCTCGTAAATCTCCGGTCCCGTCGTGTCGTAGTGGGCCTGGGGATTGGCCGGGTTGGCGAACTGCTGGGGGATGAAGGAATTCTCGATCTGGGCTGCGAGCTCTTTGGCCTTCTCGATGGCGCCCGCCATCCCTTTCTCCCTCGGGGTGTTGACGATCTCCGCGCCGAGGGCCTTCATGAGCGCCTGCTTTTCCTGCGAGAAGTGCTCCGGCACGACCAGGATAACGCGGTAGCCTTTCTCCAGGGCGGCCAAGGCGAGGCCGATGCCGGTGTTGCCAGCCGTCGGTTCGATGATGGTGCCGCCGGGGCGGAGCTTGCCCTGGCTTTCCGCGGCGCGGATCATGTGGGGCCCGATGCGGTCCTTGACGCTGCCGCCGGGGTTAAAGAACTCCAGCTTCGCATATAGCCGCACCCGGTCCAGGCCTTCGAACTTGCGGATGCGAACAAGCGGGGTGCCGCCGATTAGGTCGACGACGCTTTCGTAGACGCCGTTGGCTTGGGGCATGCAGAAACCTCCGGATATGCCAGGTAATCCGATCGTTGATCCTATCCTATCATTGATCCGGAGGCGGTGCACAGGGCGGGAAGACAATAAGCGGCGGGACGCCCGGGAGCGGGCGCCCCGCCGCTGTCTTACACAGATGGTGAAGGCACGCCGCCGGGGCCGGCTACTGGCGGACCTGCGGCTGGGTGTAGTGCTGGCCGTTCTGCTGACCGTACTGCTGTTCCATGGTCTGGTCGTGGTGCTGGCTGTAGTGGGACGTCTGGCCGTTGGGCTGCCTCTTATGGCTTTGGCCGATTGGGGCGGTACGGGGGTGCGTG
>QGSR01000216.1 GCA_003387805.1 Bacillota bacterium
GCGCAAGTCCACGCCGTGCTCGGCCGCGAGGCGCCGGGCCAGCGGCGACGCCTTGACGCGGCCGGTACCGTCGGCCGCGGGCGCCGCAGGCGGTGCGGGCGCGGGGGCGGGGGCCGCGGGCGGCGGTGCGGGCGTCTCCGGGGCCGGCGCTTCCGCCACCTGCGCCGCGGGGGCGCCGCCGGCCGCGTCGGCCGCGCCGTCGCCTTCGCCCGTATCGATGATCATGATGGGCGCGCCCACGGGCACCGTGGCGCCTTCTTCCACCAAGAGCTCCTTCACCGTGCCCGACTCGAAAGCTTCGATTTCAATGACGGCTTTGTCGGTTTCAATCTCGGCGATGGGCTCGCCCTTCGCGACCTGGTCGCCGGGCTGCTTCAACCACCGCACGAGGGTGCCTTCCTGCATGTCAAACCCCATCTGGGGCATGGTTACGGTGGCCATCTGTTGTCCCTCCTTGGCTCGGCCGGGCCGCAGCCCGGCCCGCGGCTCAGCTCACGGCCGCGGGGCTGCCGATTTGAATGTGGAGAACCTCCAGGCACGCCTTGACGATGTCGTCGCGGTCCGGGATGGCCAGCTTCTCCAGGTTGGCCGCGTAGGGGAGCGGCACCTCGGCCTGGTTCACCCGCAGCACGGGCGCGTCCAGGTAATCAAAGGCCTCTTCCTGGATGCGGGCCGCGACTTCCGCGCCGATGCCGAAGCTCTTCCAGTCTTCGCCGGCGATGACCACCCGGTTGGTCCGGGCCACCGAGTCCAGCACCGGACCCATGTCCAGCGGGCGCAGCGTGCGCAGGTCCACCACTTCCGCCTCGATGCCCTGCTGCGCCAGCTTTTCCGCGGCGGCCAACGCTTCCACCGTCATGCGTGAGTGGGCGACGATGGTGACGTCGCGGCCCCGGCGCTTGATGTCCGAAACGCCGATGGGAACTACATAATCGTCTTCCGGAACGTCGCCTTTCGTGCTGAAAAGCAGCGAATGCTCGATGAAGACCACCGGGTCCTCGTCCCGGATGGACGCCTTCAGCAGGCCTTTGGCGTCGTAGGGCGTGGCCGGCGCCACGACTTTCAGGCCCGGGATGTGGGCCAGAAGCGGCTCCAGGTTTTGCGAATGGGTGGCCGCCAGCCGCCGGCCGCCGCCCACGGTGCGGATGACCATGGGCACGTTGAACTGCCCGCCGAACATGGCGTGCATTTTCGCGGCGTTGTTGATGACCTGGTCCAAGGCCACCAGCATAAAATTGATGGTCATAATTTCGACCACCGGCCGCAGGCCCATCATCGCCGCGCCCACGCCCGCGCCGATGATGGCCGTTTCGGAGATGGGCGTGTCGCGCACTCGCTTCTCGCCGAACTCGTCCAGAAGACCTTTGGTTACGGCGTAGGAGCCGCCGTACGCGCCGATGTCTTCGCCCATGAGAAACACGCGCTCGTCGCGCAGCATCTCTTCGCGCAGCGCTTGCCGCAGGGCGTCTCTATACGTCATTTGAGCCATGATGACCTAGCCTCCCTGCCTTACGGATTCGAGTAGACGTAATCGTACAGCGTGGACGGGTCCGGCTCGGGGCTTTCCTCCGCGAACCGCACGGCGTCTTCGACGATTTGCTCCACCTCGGCGTCGATGGCGCTGACTTCGTCCTCCGTGGCGAAGCCTTGGGCCACCACCCAGTCGCGGAACGAAAAGACCGGATCCCGCGCCCGCCACTCGGCCACTTCCTCCTTGGACCGGTACAGCTCCGGGTCCGCCAGCGAGTGGCCGCTGAAGCGATACGTCATGGCCTCGATGAGGCGGGGGCCTTCGCCGGCCCGGATGCGCTCCACCGCGTCGCGGACCTCGGCCTCCACCTCCAGCACGTCGTTGCCGTTGATACGCTTGCCGGGCATGTTGTAGGCCGCGGCCCGCTTGTAGATTTCGGTGACGGCCGAGGAGCGGTCGATGGCGGTGCCCATGCCGTACAGGTTGTTGGACGCGATGAAAAGGACGGGCAGGCGCCAGACGCCGGCCAGGTTCATGGCTTCGTGGAAGGCGCCGGTGTTGACGGAGCCGTCGCCGAAAATGCAGACGACGACCCGGTCGCTGCCGGTGTACTGGTGGGCCAGCGCCATGCCCACGGCGACGGGAATGTGCCCGCCCACGATGGCGTGGCCGCCCCAGAAGTGGTGCTCTTTGCTGGCCAGGTGCATGGAGCCGCCCTGGCCTTTGGAGACGCCCGTGGCCCGGCCGAACAGCTCGGCCATGACGGGGCCGGGTTCCAGGCCGCGGGCCAGCGCCTGGCCGTGGCTGCGGTAGTGGGAGATGACGTCGTCGTCGGGCCGCAGCGGGACCATCATGCCGACGTTGGCCGCCTCCTCGCCAATGGCCAGGTGCAGGAAACCGGCGATTTTGCCGCGCATGTACTCCTGCCCGGCGCGTTCTTCAAAACGGCGAATTAGAAACATCTTGCGGTAGAGGTCCAGCAAGTGTTCTTTGTTTTTCTGGTGGGGCAAGAGGGTGCGTTCTTGCCGCTCGACCGACATACTGCTCGCCTCGCTTTCCGATCCGTCGTATTGTCTGACGGTCACAGGGTCATTATACCAGACATGGATGGAGCCGCCCCGAAACATCCCGCGAAATTATTTAAGGGACGAAACGAATCGTCCATCTTTTCAACACGGCGCGCTCGATCCCTCTCCGGGCGGGGCGTCCGCCCCAGAGCGCCGTATTGGACATCCCGCCTCGCCTTGACACCCGATCCCGGTGTGGTATGATGGGCGCAGAAGGCGATGAAGGGGATCCAGTAGCATCGCGGCCGCACCCGCACAGAGAGGACCGTCGCCGGCTGAAAGCGGTCCCGGGTGTCGTGATGTGAAATGCCCCCCGGAGCTGCCGGCCGAAAAGTTGACGTGGACGCCGGGGCGGCGGCGCTGGAGCGGCGGCCGCGGCCGAGCCGTCGACGAGTAGGCGACAGGACGGGTGCGCCCGTTATCGCGCAACGAGCGGGGACTTGTCGCGCGTGGCCGCCGGCAGGTCCCAAGCAGAGTGGAACCGCGGGCTGCTCCCGTCTCTGCGTCGGTGGAGACGGGAGCTTTTTGTTGGGGGCCCGGCTGCCGTTGCCGCCGGCGCGGCCCGCGCCGGCGGCGGACGGGAGGGCCCCCGGGGACGAGGGCAGTGTCGAAAGGGGTGAGGTCATGAGTCTGCTCCGGGCTTTCCGCAGGGATATACAGGCGGCGCTGGAGCGGGATCCGGCGGCCCGCCACTGGCTGGAAGTGCTACTGGTGTACCCGGGCGTGCACGCGCTGTTTCTGCACCGCATCGCGCACGTGTTCTGGCGCTGGCGCCTGCATTTGGTGGCTCGCATCATCGCTCACGTCAACCGGTTTTTGACGGGCATTGAAATTCATCCGGCGGCAGTCATCGGTCCCGGCTGCTTCATTGATCACGGCATGGGCGTCGTCATCGGGGAGACGGCGGAAGTGGGCGAGAACGTCACGCTGTATCAGGGCGTGGTGCTGGGCGGCACCGGCAAGGAGAAGGGCAAGCGCCACCCGACCATCGGCAACAACGTCGTGATTGCCACGGGCGCCAAGGTGCTGGGATCGTTCCGGGTCGGCGACAATGCCAAGATCGGCGCCGGCTCGGTGGTGCTTTCGGAGGTGCCGCCCAACGCGACGGTGGTGGGCGTGCCCGGACGGGTCGTGCGCCTGGACGGCCGCAAAGTAGACGTCATCGACCTGGATCACGCCGACTTGCCGGATCCGCTGGAGAGGGTGCTCCGGGGCATGTCGCAGCAGATTGAGGCGCTGGCGGCCCGGGTCCGGGAGCTGGAGGAGCGCGAGCGGGCGCGCGCCGAAGAAGAACGTCTCATAGCGGGAGTGTCCGGCGGCGTTGTCGAATCGGCTCTCTCGACCCGGGAAGCGGGAGAGCAGTAGGCGGGCGCGGCGCCGGCCCCGGCTGCGCCGACACGGGCTGCGCCGGCACCGCCTGCGTCGGCATCGGCCGCCGCGGCACCCGCTGGGCCCCCACCGGCAGCGCCCGGACCCGCCGGCCCCGCACCCGCCGGGCCCCGCCC
>QGSR01000217.1 GCA_003387805.1 Bacillota bacterium
AAGCGATCTGCTGGGGCTGGACTTCACCGTCTACACGCCGCCCACCGGCGCGCTGGAGACGACCGTCGCGCTGGCCTTGACGGTGTTTTTCGCCGTCCCCTTCTACTCCATCACCACCCGGGGCGTAGTCCACTGGCTGAAGACCTACGTCCAGCCGTCGTGGTTCATGCTTCCGTTCAACATTCTGGGCGACATTACGAGGACGCTGGCGCTGGCGGTGCGTCTTTTCGGCAACATCATGAGCGGCAACGTCGTGGTGGCCATCTTGCTGTCCATCGCGCCCTTCGTGTTTCCCGTCATCATGCAGCTGTTCGGCCAGGTGACCGGCTTCATTCAGGCCTACATTTTCGCCATGCTGACCATGGTGTACATCGCCTCGGCGGTGCAGGTGGAGGAAAAGCGCGTGGAAGAGGCGGCCCGCGGCAGCGCCGGCCCCGCCGGGGGAGCGGACATTACGACGAACGGGGGTTCGCGTCATGTTTGAGACGAACATGCTTGAGATGAATGCGCAAGTCATCGTGGCCGTCATTTCCATGGCGGCGGCCGCCTTTGCCGTGGGCGTCGCCTCCATCGGCAACGCCCTGGGCCAGGGCCGGGCCGTGGGCGACGCGGTGCTGGCCATCGCGCAGCAGCCCGACGCGGCCAACACCATTTCCCGCACGCTGTTCGTGGGGCTGGCCATGGTGGAGACGACGGCCATCTACGCTTTCGTCACGGCGCTGATTTTGCTGTTTGCCAATCCGTTCTGGAATTTCTTCTCGTCCGGATTTTGACGCGGCAGAGGGACCGGCGGCCGGCAGTCCCTTTGGTTGAAAGGAGGGCGGACGATTGCAAATTGACATCGTGACGGTGGTCGCGCAAATTTTCAACTTCGCACTGCTGGTGTGGCTGCTGAACAAGTTTTTGTACAAGCCCATCGTCAACGTCATTTCCGCCCGGGAAAACGCGGTCAGGGAACGCTTGGAGAAGGCGGAGCAGCTGCAGGAGGAAGCGCGGCGGCAGCTGGCCGCGTACACCGCGCAGCGGGCCGAGCTGGAGAGCACGCGCGAGCAGTGGTTGAAAGAGGCGCGGGAGGAGGCCCGCCGGGTGCGGGAAAACTTGCTGGAGCAGGCCGCGGCCGACGCGGAGGCCGAGCGGCGGCGGCTCATGCAGCAGCTGGAGACGGAAAAGCGGGAGCTGGCCGAGGCGTTTCAGGAAAGCGTCATCCGGGCCGCCGGCGGCGTGGCTCGGCGGCTGCTTCGGGACATGACGGGCGGCGACGCGGGCGACGGCGTCATCGCCGCGCTGGAGCGGCGCCTGCAGGACCAGCCGGAGCTGCTGGCCCGGGCCAAGCCGCCCGTCACGGTGCGGCTCAGCTTTGGGCCGACGGCGTCGCAGGCCGCACGCGTGCGGGCCCTGGTGGCCCGGGCGCTGGGGCGGGAGCTGGCTGACGACGACGTCATCGTGGAGCACGACGACTCGTTGATTTTGGGCGTGGAAGTCCATTACGACGGCACACTGCTGGCGTGGAACGCGCGGGACTACGTGGCCGCGTGGGAAGAGGACGCGGCGCGCCTGGCCGCGGGCGACGGCCGCGATGGAGGCGAAGGCCATGCCGTCCGTTCTTGAAGCGGCGCTGACCCGGGCGCTGTCGGCCATGGAGCGGGCCCGGGAGCGGCGTCCCGCCGAGCCGGTGGCCCGCCCGGTGGGCACCGTGGTGCAGGCCGGCGACGGCGTCGCCCGCATCTCCGGGCTGCCGCGGGTGAAAAGCGGCGAGCTGCTGGAGATTGAGGGCGGCATCAGCGCGCTGGCTCTGGACCTGGAGCCCGACACCATCAACGCCGTGCTGCTGGACCGGGCGCCGGCGCTGCGGGCGGGCGCGCTGGTCGAGGCCACGGGCAAGGTGGTCCAGGTGCCGGTGGGGGAAGACCTCATCGGCCGGGTGGTGGACGCCATCGGGCGGCCGTTGGACGACGGCCCGCCCGTGGTGCCGTCCGCGTACTACCCCGTGGAGCGGGAGGCCACGCCCATTATCCAACGGGCGCCGGTGAGCCGGCCGCTGCAGACCGGCGTCAAGGCGGTGGACGCGCTGGTGCCCATCGGCCGGGGGCAGCGGGAGCTCATCCTGGGCGACCGCCAGACGGGCAAGACCGCCATCGCCGTAGACGCGGTGCTGAACCAGCGGGGCACGGGCGTGCTCTGCTTCTACGTGGTCATCGGCCAGCGGGCCACGGCCGTGGCGCAGCTCATCGCGACGCTGCGGCGCCACGGGGCGATGGAGTACACCACCGTCGTCGCGGCCAGCGGCGACGAGCCCGCGGGCATGCGCTACATGGCGCCCTACGCGGCCACCAGCATGGCCGAGTACTTCATGGAGCGGGGGCGCGACGTCCTCATTGTTTACGATGATTTGACGAAGCACGCCGAAAGCTACCGGGAGCTGTCTTTGGTGCTGCGGCGGCCGCCGGCCCGCGAGGCGTATCCCGGCGACATTTTCTACGCCCACGCGCGCCTTTTGGAGCGGGCCACGCAGCTGTCCGAGGCGCGGGGCGGCGGCTCGTTGACCGCGATCCCTATCGCCGAAACCCAGGCCGAGGACATTTCCGCTTACGTGCCCACCAACCTCATCTCCATCACCGACGGGCAAATTTACGTCAGCACCGAGCAGTTTCAGCAAGGAATCCGTCCGGCCCTGGACGCGGGCACGTCGGTGTCCCGGGTGGGCGGCAAGAGTCAGGTGGCGGCGTACCGGGCCGTGGCGGCCCAGATGCGGCTGGAGTACAGCCAGTTCGAGGAGCTGGAGTTTTTCTCCCGGCTGGGCACCCGGCTGGACGCCGTGTCGGAGCAGATTATCCGCCGCGGCCGCCGCATCCGGGAAGTGCTGAAGCAGCCGCCGGAGGCGCCGGTGCCGGTGGGCGAGCAGATCGCCTTGCTCACCGTGCTCAACGAAGGGCTGCTGGACGCGGTCGAAGTGGAGCGCGTGGCCGAAGCCGAGGCAGCCATGCGGGCCCTGTGGCGGGCGGAAGTGCCGCGGCTGCTGGAGCAAGTGGCCGACGAGCCGTGGGATGAGCGGGAGAAGGAAACGATTTTGACGGTGGCGCGGCGGGCGCTGGCGGCCTTGCCGGAGAGGGTGCCGTCGCGGCGGGCCGCGGGGGCGCCGGGCGCGCTGGAAGCCGCGGGCGACGCGGGGGCTTCCGGAACTCCGGACGCGTCCGGGGCGCCGCGAGGGCCCGGCACGGCGGGTGAGCGGCCGTGAGCCTGGAACTGCAGGAACTGAGGGACAAGATCAAGAGCGCCCGCAATTTGCTGGGCGTGGTGGAGACGATGCGGGGGCTCGCGGCGGTCAACATCCGGCGGGCCGAGGCGGTGGCCGCCCGCTCGGCGGCCTACGCCCGCACGGTGCACCTGGCGCTCCACGCAGCGCTGTCGGCCATGGAGGGGCGGTCCGGCCGGGACGGCGAGGCGGAGGCCCGGGTTGAGGGCGCGGCCGGGCGCGTGTACGAGCGGGCGGCGCGGCCCGGCGCGGCCCGCATCGCCCGGCGGGGCCTAGGGGCGGCAGCGCTTCGAACGCCGGCCCGGACGGCGACAACCGGCGCCTCGGGCCTGGCGGCGGCAGCCGGGGGCCCGAGCCGGACCGCGGCAGCCGGGACCCTGGGCCGGACCGCGGCAGCCGGAACCCCGGGCCGGGAGCCCGCGCCCCGGTCCGCGGGCTGGACGGGCGACACCGTCGCGCTGCTCATCACGACCGACATGGGCTTGTGCGGCCAGTTCAACGAGCGCATCGCCGGGTACGCGCTGGCGCTGATGCGGCGGCACCCGGAAACCACGTTCCGCTGGGTCGTGGTGGGCATGCGGGGCTGGGAGCGGCTGCGGGACACGGAAGCGGAGACGGTGGAGCTGCTGGACGCGCCCGGTTCGGTGGAAGCCGTGGGCAACGCCGTCGCGGAGGCGTTTGTCGCGCTGTCCCGGCATTACGCCGGCGACGGCGGCGGCCGGCTGCTGGT
>QGSR01000218.1 GCA_003387805.1 Bacillota bacterium
GGAAGGAGGGTCAGCGACGGGGCGATTTTGGGGAAAGAAATGGGGAAAGAATGAGGGTCAAAATCACCTGGAAAGGGGAAACGCACTCATTAACCCGGGGTTACCCGAAGTGCTCAGAAAAACCGTCGTAGAGCGGCTTTCCGTGTGTTGGGATGGACGGCGGAAACCTTGGGGAAAGAAGGGGAAACACCCCTGTTTTCCATGGTAAGGAAGAGGTCATCGGTTCGAGTCCGATTGCGGGCTCCACGGCAAACGCCTTCCGGGAACGCATTTCCGGAAGGCGTTTTTGTTTGCGGTCCGGGGCCGGCCGTCCCGGCTCCGCCCCCGCTCCCTTTCCCGCTCCTACCCGCCGTCCCTTCAGGCCTCGATGTACAAATTTTCGTGTCGGACGGCGGCGGCGGGAGAAGGAATTCGTCAAACTAAATAGTATATTGAAGCACTCGATGACGGCCGGTGCAGCGGGCGCAGGTCCCGGGGCCGACCGCGCGACGGGGCGACCCGCCCACATCAAGGCGACCCGCCCACAGTGGAGCGTCCGGGAGGACGCAGCCGGAGGGATTGTCCGGTGTCCAGGCAGGATGCGGCCCACACCCATTGGTCGGCAAGGATTTGGTCCTGGTCGCCGAAAGTCGGGCGCTGGCAGCCGGAGCACGGGCGGCCGAAGCGGCCCGTGACGCTGGAGGTGTCCAGCGACGACGCGAGGCCGGGGGAGGCCTTCGACTACTGGCGCAACATCGCGTATTACCAGTTTGACGCCGACCCGCCGCCCGGCGGCGCCGACGGTTTCCGCGCGCGGGCCAAAGCCTTGGTGACGCCGGGGGGAAGCCTCTATATCTACCAGTCCAGTGCCGTGTCGGGCCGGCGGACGGCCCGACAGATTCGCGCCGACGGCGGCGGCGGGTTCACCATCGGGCTGGTGCTGTCCGGCCGGCGCTGGCATCAGGACGAGACCCAGGTGGTGACGACGGCGGGACCGGGGCAGCTGTTTTGCTACGACGCGGAGCGGGTCTCCCGTGTGAAGTGGACCGACCACGAAGGGGTGCACGTCGCGCTGCCGCGGGCGCTGGTGGAGGCGGCCGTCAGCGGGCCCTTGCCGCCCGCGAGCCGCATCATCCAGACGCTGAACCGCTCCCGGCTCGCGCCGTTCCTCTGCAGCCAGCTGGCGCTTTTGGCCCGGCAGTTCGACGCGCTGTCCGAGCGGGAGCGCGTCGTCATGTTCGACGTCTCGGTGGACCTGTTTCTGACCATTCTGCGGGCGGCCTTCGCCGCCGACGGAGACGCCGCGGCCATGGATCTGCGCACGTATTACACGACGGCCAGGCGTCTCATTCAAGAGCGGTACGCCGACCACGGCCTCACGCCGGAAAACATCGCCTGGGCGCTGGGCTGCTCCCGTTCCACGCTGTACCGAGCCTTCCGCGCCCACGGAACGACGGTGGCCCGCTGCATCCGGGAAGTGCGGCTGCAAGAGGCGAAGCGGCGCATCGAGGAGGAAGCCGACGCGCCCATCGCCACCATTTCCGCGCAATGCGGGTTTTACGATCCCGCCCATTTCCGCCGCCTGTTCCGGGAGCATTTCGACATGAACCCCAGCGACGTGCGGGATATGGTGAGAACGCCGGCCCGCCAATCCAGCTGAGACCAGTTCCTCCTTTTGATGGTGAGCCGCTTGACGGTGACGCCGCCTTCGCAACCACAGCCGTTGGACACCCTCCGGGGCAGCTTATATATGGTAGGCACCGCGGTCATGTTCGCCAGCGCCTTCGTGGCCACCCGCTACACCGTCGGAGCCGCGCCGCCGCTCTTGGCGGCCGCGCTGCGGTTTACCGTGGCCGCCGCGGCGCTGGCGGCGTTTCTCGGCGCGCAGCGCCGGGGCTGCCGCCCGGGCGGAAGTCCCAACGCCCGTCCAGGCGGCCGTTCGGCGGACGGCCGTGAGGGCGATTCGGGCCGCCTCGCGGCCATGGCGCCCGGGGATCGGGCGCGCATCGTAGTGCTGGGCGTGCTGGGCGTGTTTGCGTATCACGCGCTGTTCTTTTGGGCACTGCAGTTTACGCCGGCGTCTTTGTCGGCCTTGATCGTGCCGACGACGCTGCCCCTGGCCACCGCCCTCATGGCGCGGGCGGTTTTGGGCGAGAGGCTGGGGCCGTACACACTGGCGGGCGTGGCCGTGGCCACCGCGGGCGTGGCGCTGGCCGCCGGCCCTTCGGCGGACACGGCGTCGGCGGGCTGGCTCGGCCCGGCGCTGCTGCTGGTGGCCGTGGCGTGCTTCGCCGCGTACTCGGTGCTGGGCTATGCGCCGGTGGCCCGCTACGGCGCCCTGCGGGTCACGACGTACGCCACCGTGGTGGGGGCGGCCCTGCTTTGGGTCGCGGCGGTCCGCGAGTGGGCCGCGCTGCCGCACGTGCCGGCCGGCGCGTGGGCGGCCATCGCGTTTATGGGCGTGGGCTCCAGCGGCCTGGGGCTGGTGTGGAACTACCGCGGCGGCGCCCTGCTGGGCCCCGGGCGGGCCGCCGGGTTTCTGTACCTGGTGCCGCTGTTTGCCGTTACCGGCTCGGTGCTGCTCCTGGGCGAGTCCGTGTACCCGCGGCAGCTGCTGGGCGGCGGCTTCATCGTCCTCGGCGTGCTGCTGGCCCAGCGGCGGCCCGGACGGAAAACTCTCCGCTTCCGTGGGAGGAAAACCGCAACGGGCAGAGAATAAGACTACCCGGAAATCAGCACCAGCGAACGTGCGTTCGTATGGGTTGGGGCGCACGGGAACAAAAGGGGTGTAGACATGGCGAAAGAGAAATTTGAGCGGACTAAGCCGCACGTAAACGTGGGCACCATCGGCCACGTCGACCACGGGAAGACGACGACGACGACGGCCATCACCATGTATCTGGCGCAGAAGGGCCAGGCGCAGGCGCGCAAGTTCGAGGAAATCGACAACGCGCCGGAAGAGCGCGAGCGCGGCATCACCATTCAGACGTCGCACGTGGAGTACGAGACGGACGCCCGTCACTACGCGCACGTGGACTGCCCGGGCCACGCGGACTACGTGAAGAACATGATCACGGGCGCGGCCCAGATGGACGGCGCGATCTTGGTGGTGAGCGCGGCCGACGGCCCGATGCCGCAGACGCGGGAGCACATCCTGCTGGCCCGCCAGGTGGGCGTGCCGGCCATCGTGGTGTGGCTGAACAAGGCGGACATGGTGGACGACCCGGAGCTTTTGGAGCTGGTGGAGATGGAGGTCCGCGACCTTCTGAGCCAGTACGAGTTCCCGGGTGATGAGATCCCGGTGGTGGCGGGTTCGGCGCTGAAGGCCATCGAGGAGCTGGAGGCGGGCCAGCCGGGCGAGTGGTGCGAGAAGCTGCAGCAGCTTCTGGACGCGGTGGACGAGTACATCCCCACGCCCGAGCGGGACGTTGACAAGCCGTTCCTGATGCCGGTGGAGGACGTGTTCAGCATCACGGGCCGTGGCACGGTGGCCACGGGCCGCGTGGAGCGGGGCACCATCAAGGTGGGCGAGGAAGTGGAGATCGTCGGCCTGCGGGAGACGCGCAAGACGGTGGCCACGGGTCTGGAGATGTTCCGGAAGCTGCTGGACCAGGCGCAGGCGGGCGACAACATCGGCGTGCTGCTGCGGGGCGTGGACCGGGACGAGATCGAGCGGGGCCAGGTGTTGGCCAAGCCGGGGAGCATCACGCCGCACACGAAGTTCGAGGCGGAAGTGTACGTGCTGACCAAGGAGGAGGGCGGCCGGCACACGCCGTTCTTCAGCAACTACCGTCCGCAGTTCTACTTCCGGACGACGGACGTGACGGGGGCCATCCAGCTGCCCGAGGGCGTGGAGATGGTCATGCCGGGCGACAACGTGACGATTTCGGTGGAGCTGATTACGCCCGTCGCCCTGGAGGAAGGGCTGCGGTTCGCGGTGCGCGAAGGCGGCCGCACCGTGGGCGCCGGCGTCGTCACCAAGATTATCGCCTGAAG
>QGSR01000219.1 GCA_003387805.1 Bacillota bacterium
CCCCAGCCCCAACCAGGGGGCAGAGGCGGCCCTCAGCTTCCTCCTGGCCAGGCTCGCCCTCGGGCGGTTGCGGGCCCAAGGCCGCGGCGAACCCAAGGCGTCGACCCGCCCCTGGCACGCGGCGCTGGCCAGGCGGAGCGACAGCCGCAGGACAGTCCCAGCGAGGTGATGTGTGGTGTGGCCTGACATGGTCGCGGTGGTCATCGCCGGCGGCAGCGGCACCCGGTTTTGGCCGCTGAGCACGGCGGACCGCCCCAAGCAGTTCCTGCCCCTGTTTGGCCAGCGGACCTTGCTCCAGGCCACCGTGGATCGCCTGCAGGGGCTGGTGCCGCCCGAGCGCACCCTGATCATCACGGCCGCCAGGTTCGTCCCCGAGGTCCGGGCCCAGCTGCCCCACATCCCCGCGCGCAACGTCATCGGCGAGCCCCAGGCGCGGGACACCGCCGCCGCCATTGTATTGGCGGCCATCGTCTGCAGGCGCCGCTTCGGCAACCCTGTGATGGTCGTCCTGCCCGCCGACCACGTGATCGAACCGGCGGAGGCGTTTCACGCGGCGGTGCGATCCGCCGCGGCCGCGGCCAGAGGCACCCGGCGGCTGTATACGTTTGGCATCCGGCCGGCGTACCCGGCCACGGGATACGGGTACCTCCGCGCGGGCGAGCGGGTGGAGGGGCCGGGGGCGCTGGCGCACTTCCGCGTCGCCCAGTTCAGGGAGAAGCCGTCGCGGGAAGTTGCGGAAGCCTACGTGCGGGACGGCAACTACTATTGGAACAGCGGCATGTTCGTCTGGACCACCGAGGCGTTTCTGGCCGCCGTGGAGCGGTACTTGCCCGAGCACGCCCGGCGGCTGTTTCCCCTGGAGGCCCACGTGGATGCTCCGTCGTGGGAGGCGCAGTTGGACAGCGCCTTTGGCCGGGTGCCAAAGATCTCCGTGGACTACGGGGTCATGGAGAAGGCCGACGAGGTTTACATGGTCGCCGCGCCGTTTCGCTGGAGCGACGTGGGCGGCTGGACGGCCTTGGCCGACTTCCTGGAGCGGGACGGCGCGGGCAACGCGGCCCGGGGCGTCCTCCACACGCTGGACGCGGCCGGCAACGTGGTGTTTTGCGAGGACGGGGCCGAGGTGGTGGCCCTGATCGGCGTCGAAGACCTCATCGTGGTCCGGTCGGGAAACCGGACGCTGGTGGCCCGCAAGGACCGGGCCGAGGACATCAAGCGGCTGGTGGAGGCCATGCCCGGCAAGGGCAGCTGACACCGGGGAGGAGGGTGGGCGGCAGCTTTGCCTGCGACGCTCAAGTGTTTCAAGGCCTACGACGTGCGGGGCATCGTCCCCGAAGAGCTCAATGAGGAGCTGGCCTATCGCATCGGCCGCGCCTACGCGGCGGTGGTCCAGCCCCGGCGCGTGTGCGTCGGGAGAGACGTCCGGCCGTCGGGGGAGGGACTGGTGCGGGCGCTGGCCGAGGGGCTCGTTGACGCCGGCGTGGACGTGGTCGACATCGGCATGGTCGGCACCGAGCAGGTCTACTTCGCCACGTTCCACTACAGCCTCGACGGCGGCATCATGGTCACCGCCAGCCACAATCCGCCCGAGTACAACGGCATGAAGTTCGTCCGGGCCGGCGCCCGGCCCATCAGCGGCGACAGCGGGCTCAAGGAGATCGAGGCCCACGCCCGGGAAGGGTCCTTCGCCCCGGCGGTCGCCAAGGGCAAGCTCACCAGGAAGGACGTCATGGACGACTACGTGGAGCACCTGTTGGGGTATGTGGAGGTGGAGAAGCTCAAGCCCTTCCGCATCGCCTGCAACCCCGGCAACGGCTGCGCGGGTCCGGTCTTGGAGCGGCTCGCGCCGCGGCTGCCCTTTACCCTGGTGACCCGCTTCGCCGAGCCGGACGGCAGTTTCCCCAACGGCGTGCCCAACCCGCTCTTGCCTGAAAACCGCGCCGCCACCTCGGAGCTGGTGCGGGAAAGCGGGGCGGACTTCGGCGTCGCCTGGGACGGGGACTTCGACCGGTGCTTCCTGTTTGACGAGCGGGGCGAGTTCATCGAAGGCTACTACATCGTGGGCCTTTTGGCCCAGGCGGTGCTGCGCAAGCACCCCGGCGCGATCATCATGCACGACCCGCGGCTGGTGTGGAACACCGTCGACATCGTGGAATCCATGGGCGGCCGGCCGTTCATGTGGAAGACCGGGCACGCCTTCATCAAGGAAAAGATGCGGGAAGTGGACGCCGCCTACGGCGGGGAGATGTCGGCCCACCACTATTTCCGGGCCTTCAGCTACTGCGACAGCGGGATGATCCCGTGGCTCCTCATCGCGCAGCTCCTGTCGGAAACCGAGGCGCCCTTGTCCCAGCTGGTCGCGGAGCGCATCGAGAAGTTCCCGTGCAGCGGCGAGATCAACCGGCGCCTGCAGGATCCCGACGCGGCCCTGGCGCGCCTTGAGGCCGCCTACAAGGACAAAGCCGTCCGCATCGACTACATCGACGGCCTCAGCATGGAGTTTGACCGCTGGCGCTTCAACGTGCGCAAGTCCAACACCGAGCCCCTGGTGCGGCTCAACGTGGAAACCCGGGGCGACCGGGCGCTGCTTGAGGAAAAGACCCAGGAGGTCCTGGCCCTGCTCGAAGCGGTTTAGGATGCGGCATTGAAACGGGAGCCGTGTCCCGTTGCGGTGGACAAGGTTTTGCGGCGCAAGGTACACTTAAATCGACATGCGATAATTATCGTCCGCTGTGGCCGCTGCCGGGTCTCAATGCGGCATCTCCCGCCCCGGCGGCGGCCCGGCAGGGCAGGAGAGTGGCTAAGCAGTGACGTGGCTTATCCCGCTGGTGTCGTGCGTCATCGGCTTGGTTTTCGCCGGGGTGCTGCTGAACCAATACCGGGAGCGCCGGCGCTGGCACCAACTGATGTGGTCGGCCGGCCTCATCATGTTCGTCCTCGCCACCTTCGGTGAGTTTTACGGCGGGGCGTTCGGCTGGACGCCTTTCGTGTACAAGCTGTACTATTTTGCCGGCGTCGCCTTGCCCGGCCTGCTGGGCGCCGGCACGGTCTACCTCATGACACGGCAGCGCCCGGTCCTTGGTCATGTCTACGCCGCAGCCACAGTGCTGGTGGCGGCCGCGTTCCTGGTGGCCTTGGCGGGAGCGGAGATCAATACGGAGGCGCTGGCTTCGGCGGGCGTCGGCTCCTCGGCAGCCGACATCTTGCCCGTATCGGCCCGCCGGCCCTGGAGCGTGCTGCTCTCGGCGGTCGGCGGCATGGTCATGCTGCTGGGCGCCCTCTACTCGTGGCTGCGGTTCAAGCTGGTCTACAACCGCCAGATCTTCCTGGGGGCGCTGGTCTTCATCCTGGGCGGCACGTTGACTAGCCGGCTCGGCATCGAGGGGGCCATTCCCATCAGCAACCTGATCGGCGTGGCGTTGGTCTTCTCCGGCGTCATGGCGGCGGAGCGGTCGCGTCCGCAGGCCACGGCGGCCCGAGCAGGCTGACGGCGCCGGCAGCATACGCCAGCGTTGCGGCGGGCGGGCAACCGGACGGGCGGCCCGTCACGTGAAGCGGGTCAGGCGGGCGGCCATCTCGGCCACCTCTTTATGCCGGAAACACGTGACGATGTGGTCGTTGACCATGCCCACCGCTTGCATGAAGGCGTAGCAGATGGTGGGGCCCACAAAACGAAAGCCGCGGCGGTAAAGATCCCGGCTCATGGCCTGGGATTCGGGCGTTTGCGCGGGCACATCCTCCTGGCGGCGCCAGGCGTTTTGCCGCGGCGCGCCGTCCACGAAGCGCCAGATGTAGGCGGCGAAAGACCCAAACTCCTCTTTGACCTTGAGGAAGGCGCGGGCGTTCTGCACCGCGCTTTCGATTTTGAGCCGGTTGCGGACGATGCCGGGATCCGACAAGAGCGCCGCGATCCGGGCGTCATCAAAGGCGGCGACCTTTTCCGGGTCGAAACCGGCGAAGGCCCG
>QGSR01000220.1 GCA_003387805.1 Bacillota bacterium
GGCGACGGACGAAGCCTACCCTTGACGGCGGCCCCGCACCGGCTACCATCACAGGGAACCGGCGAGGACGGACGCACTGGCGACGGACGTGAGGTCGACCCTACCCCAGTTGGCTTGACACTATCCGTCTATGACCAAAGGTTGATCTCGATAGAACCGTAGTTTATAATGACCGTAGATTTCGAGCCTGCCGGCTTGTTCCCGCCCGCAGGTGTCGACCTCGACGCATCGAGCTCAGCGTAGGAATACGTCCACTCGAACCCTACTGTACGTCGATGTGCAGCCAGGGATGGCGATCGGTCCAAATCTCATTCCGGCGGAGGCGATATTTGTGGGCGCTACAGCGGAACGTTCTCCCTATCGCGCGTACGAGCAGCTGGACGACGAAACGATTGTCGAGTACGTCCGCGAGGGAGACCAGCTCGCGCTCGAGTACTTGATTACCAAGTACCGCAACTTCGTCCGTGCCAAAGCGCGGAGTTATTTTTTAATTGGCGCCGATCGCGAGGACATCATCCAAGAGGGCATGATCGGCCTCTACAAGGCGATTCGCGACTTTAGGGCGGACAAGCTGGCGTCGTTCCGGGCGTTCGCCGAACTGTGCATCACCCGCCAGATTATCACCGCCATCAAGACCGCCACGCGGCAGAAGCACATCCCGCTCAACTCCTACGTCTCGCTGAACAAACCGATTTACGACGAGGAATCCGACCGGACGCTGATGGACGTCATCCACGGCAACAAGGTCAGCGATCCGGAGGAACTGGTCATCAGCCGCGAGGAGTTCCTCGACATCGAAAAGCGCATGAGCGAATTCCTCAGCGAGCTGGAATGGAAAGTCCTCATGTACTACCTCGAAGGCAAGTCCTACCAGGAAATTGCCGACCAGCTCAACCGCCACGTCAAGTCCATCGACAACGCCCTGCAGCGGGTCAAGCGCAAGCTGGAGCGCTACCTGGAGAAGCGCGACCGCGAAAACCGCTGGTGACCGGGTCGCCAACGGTCTCGCGTCCGGAGCGGCCGACGGCCTCGCGTCCGGGGCGGCCGACGGCCTCGCGTCCGGGGCGGGCGGCGGTGCCGCCGGCCGCGCGGGGACCCGAGCGATCAGCGGGGCGGCGGTGAGCTCCGCGGCCACCCGTGCGGAAACGCGCGTGGCCAGCCAGACGGTGCGCTACGCGGCCACCCGGACGGAAAGGCGCATGGCCAGCTAGACGGTACGCTCTGTGGCGACCCGCACGGAAAGGCGCATGGCCGCTAGACGGTACGCTCTGTGGCCACCCGGACGGAAAGGCGCGGGGCGAGCACGCAGCCACGGCGTCGTCGGCATCCCTTCATTTTGCCCAGTGGACGAACACCAGCACTGTTTGCCCAGTGGACGAACACCAGCACTGTTTGCCCGCCGCCGCGGTTTGCGTGTGGGCTGCGTGGCAGCGCCATGGTGGCGGTCAGCGAGCGCAGCGCCACCGAAGGCCGCGTTAGTGGGTCAAACAGGGATCCCATCTATCGGGAAACGGGCCGAAGCGTCCCTTTTTGACTCATCTGTGGGTCGTTGTCCTGCTGCAACTTGGTCGCGCCCGGCGCCGACGATGTGCCTGCAAACGGTGCATGGATCGACTGGACCCCGGCCGAACTCGAAACCTTTGGAGCCCCGATGCAGACTGCGTTTTCAGGATCCTCCCGAAATTCGTCGGGGCCTTGGGCGTGCCCATGGCGGAATGGAAGCCAGGTGTTGTGGCCAACCCCGGGGTCGAGAAGGGTGGCTGGCCCAACAGCGGGTCAAACTTCGAAGTCATCAGGTGGAAATTGGGCCGAAACATCGTTGATCGCCTCGCCAGTGGGCCATTGCACATCGGCAATGAGGTTCCGCTCCTGTGGGGCGCCGCCGTACCGGGTTCGGCTTTTGCTGGAGCAGCCCGTCGAAAAAGCCACGGCCTAGAGTCCACTCATGGAGCGGGTTTCGGGGTTCGCTCCCGTTGTGTCTGTTTCCGCGAACGGTGCCTGGCCGCTCGCGGGTTCGCTCGTCAGGCAGGTTCCGGCCGCAGAGCGGTGCATGGCCCAACAGCGGGTCAAACTGTGGGGCTGTCAGGCGGAAAATGGGACGAAACCTCGATTGGCGGCTCACCAGCGGGTCGTTGGACGTGGGCGAGGGGGTTTCCCTCCTGTCCGGCCACGCAGCGCCCGGTTCGGCCTGCGCGCATGGAGCGGGCCGAAACCACCGCAACCTGAAACGCCGTCATAGAGCGAGTTTCGGGCGTTGTGCGAGATGGGGCGTTTTTCCATCTGCGGTGCCCGGCCGTCCTCAGGTCTGTGGCGCGGCGGGTTGCCGGGGGATGGCGATGAGCGACCCGGTGGTGGGCTGCAATGACAGGCCATTGGTCGGAAAACGGGCCGGAGCCGCGTTTTCTGACTCATCAGTGGGTCACCAGCCGTGCGGCTTTGCCCGTTGCGCGGGCCGTCGTCAACGAAGCCACCGGGTGGCGTGGGGCGCCTGCACTGCCACCAGAAAGACACACTGGCAGCCCCGACGCAGAGCGGGTTTCCGGGACTCGTGCAAGACACGGCGTCCTTGTCGCCTCTTAAGGATCCGGGTCGCAACCCTCGGGGGCTCGCGGGTCGCGGCCGACGGCCCTGTAAGCGGGTGCGGCGCCGGCGTTCGTGGCGGGCCACCGTGGGCGGCGGGCCACCGTTGGCGCCGGGCCACCGTTCGCGACGGGCCGCCGTGACACCGCTCCCTGATGCCGCCGGCGACACGGCCGGGCTCCGTGCTTCCGTGCGGTTCCTCTGCCATGCCCATGGCCGCCGGCGTCCGCGGCCTGCGACCACGGAGCGCCGCGGCACTCAGACCTTGCCCGGAGCGGCGGGCGCGACATCAAATGTGTTGGGGGGATGGGGATGCAGAAAATCTTTGAGTCGGTGGTGCTTCCGGCTTTGTTCGGCGATGTGCGCCTGAACCGGGCGGCGCAGCTGGTCTGGCTGCGAATGCATTTTTCGCCGGTCAATACGTTGAGCGGACACGTCAAGGCCATGGGCGTGCCCAAAGAGACGCTGCGGCGCGCGGTTCGGATGCTGATCGAGAATCAGTGGGCCATGGAGTTCCGGCGCGAAGGCTCGCGTTCGCCCGTCATCGTGCCCTGGATGCCGCCGGCGGTCGAGCGGATGGTCGTCAGCGAGCTGCGGGAGGTGCGCGGTGAGGTGGGGCGGGTCGGCGAGTGGAACCTGGAATGCATCCTGTATCTCACCGTGGACGACAGGGATGTGCGCCGCAACGCCCGGCCCGAATGGTTCACGCTCGGTGTCGGGGACGGCCGGATGGAGATTGATTTTTGGTTTTGGAAGCACCGGGTTGCCATCGAATTCCAGGGCCGACAGCATTTTGAATACGACCCCGAGCTGTACGAAAGCCGGCGGGACTTCATCGAGCAGCTGCGCCGCGACAACATCAAGGCGGGCCTGTGCATGCGGCACGGCATCCATTATATTGAAATTCCCGCGGACAAGCTCAGCATCGGCTACGTCACCGACAGAGTCAAACCCGTTTTGCCGCTGCGGCCGTTCCCGGAGGACAGTCCGCTGGTGCGGGCCGTCCATGAGCTCTGCTTGAGCTATGTCAACGCGGTCAGCAGGAAAGCGGCGCAATGATCTCATTGTGCACTGCCCTGCGTCGTCGTAGACCTGGACACGGAAGCCGCGTGCGGCTACAATGGAAGGTGTGCGGCCGGCGTCAGCGTGTGGCTTCCCGGCGGCGGCAGCGGCATTGTCAGCGGCATTGTCAGTGTCAGTGGTGATGGCAGTGCTAGTGGCCGTGGCAGTGTCGGTGGCGATGGCGGTGGCAGTGTCCGTGCCAGTGTCAGTATCAGTATCAGTGGCAATGGCAGTGTCGGTGGCGGGCGCAGCGGGGACCGCCAGGGGGCGGCGGTGGCCGTGGGCCAGGCGGGGCCCGAGGCAAACGACAAGGCGG
>QGSR01000221.1 GCA_003387805.1 Bacillota bacterium
CGCGCGCCTTGATTTTGCCCAAGTCCGCGGCGGAGCGGCTGGGCGTGCAGGTGGGCGAGACGGTGCTGGCGCGGCTGACGACGGTGACGGGGCAGCAAAACGTGGGCGAGTTCCGGGTGGCGGCGGTGGTGGACGAACTGCTCACGGCGGGCTTCTCCGGCGCGTACGCGAGCCTGCAGTACGTGAACGAGCTCATCGGGCTGGCGCCGGATGAATACCAGCTCTTCAACCTGGTCCTGGCGGATGTGCAGCAGATCGACGCGGCCGCGGATCAGCTGGCGGCCGCGCTGGAGGCGGCGGGCGCCCCGGTGGAGCGGCCCTTCCGGCAGTTGGCCGGCCGCGAGGAGCTGGAGGACGAAAGCCTGCAGCTCATCGGGCAGGTGTTCGGCCGGGCCGCGGTGCGCCTGGCCGAGGAGCCGTGGGAAGGCACCAAGTTTTCGGTGACGACCCTGAACGAGATGATGGAGCCGGTGGTGTCGGCCATGACGGTGCTGGACGCCATCGCGCGGGGCATTTTCGTCGTGCTGCTGTTGATCACGGCCGTGGGCATCATGAACACGTTTCGCATGGTCATGCTGGAGCGGGTGCGGGAGATCGGCACGATGCGGGCCTTCGGCATGCAAAAAAGCACCGTGCGCAGCATCTTCTTGTGGGAGGCCGCGCTCATTTCGCTGGCCGGCGGCGCGGCGGGGCTTCTGGCCGCGGGCGTCGTCGCGCTTGTGGTGTCCCGCTTCAGCTTTGCCGGCGTGCCCGGCTTCGAGTTTTTCCTGGACGGCGGCCATGTTACGTTCGCGGCCACGGCGGCGGACGTCGCGGTCAACCTGGCCATCGTGCTGGTCATCAGCCTGGCGTCGGCCTTTTTGCCGGCCAACGCCGCGGCCAACCTGGAGCCGGTGGAGGCTTTGGGCGCGCATTATTGACGGCGACAGACCAGTGCCGCCACGGACGAGCAGGGCGGCGGGCCAGGACGGCGGCGGGCGAGTTCGCGGGCGAAAGCGGCGGAGGACGTGGACGGCGGGCGGCGAGGACGCCCGCGGCAGGGGGGATGAGTCGATGAAGAGCGCTTTTCGGCGGGCGCTGCGCGGCGCGGGTTGGGCGGCCGTTTGGGCGGCGCTCGCGTGGACGGCCTTGGGGGCCGGCGGATTGGGCGCCGCCCGGGCGGCGGAGGCGGACATGGAGGCGATTTTGCGGGCCGTCGACGCGCAGAGCAACTTCGAGGACGCGGATTTTTCGGCGGTCATGACCATCATTTCCCAGGACCCGGAGAAGGGGACCGAAAAGATGGTGGTGCGGCAGTTCCGGCGGGACCGGGAGGAGAAGTTCTTGCTGCTTATTCAGGAGCCCAAGGCCAACAGGGGCCAGGGCTACTTGATGGACGGGGACAGCTTGTGGTTTTACGACCCCGAGAGCCGGCAGTTTTCCCACACGTCGCTGAAGGAGCACTTCGCCGGCAGCGACGCGCGCACCGATGACTTCTCCCGCAGCAGCCTGGCCGACGACTATCGTGTCGCCGCCTGGGAGCCGGGACGGCTGGGCATCTACGACGTGTACATCATCGAGCTGGAAGCCGTGCGGGACGACGTGCCGGATCCGTTCCTGAAAATTTGGGTGACGCAAGACACCAACCTGGTGCTGAAGATGGAAAGCTACAGCCTCACCAAGAGGCTCATGCGCACCGCGCTGTTTCCGAACTACGCCCGGGTGGGCGACAAAGTGATCCCGCGGGTGATGCTGTTCGTCGACGAGCTGGTGGAGGGCCGGCAGACCCAGGTGACGCTGGAGCAGATTTCGCTGAGCGATTTGTCCGACACGGTGTTCACCAAGGCGTTCGTGGAGCGGGCCGCCCGCTGAGCGGGACCGGCGCGGCCAAGCGAGCGGGAGGGCCGGCGGCTTGTGGTGCCGCCGGCGCCGGGCCGGGGTCTGCTGCGGCGTGGTCCGGGCCGGGGTCTGCTGCGGCGTGGTCCGGGCCGCGGTCCGCTGCCGAGGTCCTCGGGCAGCGGACGGGTGTGGGGAGGTTCGAGACGTGCTGACAACATCAGGGCGAGTCCGACGGCGCGGCCGCGTCCCGGCGGCGGCACCGGGACGGACGGCCGTTTGGGCCGGCGCCTTCGTCGTCGTTCTGCTGGCATGGGCGGCCGCCGCGGCGGGCATGGCGTATGCAGCCGATGACCCGGTCCCGGTGACCGAGGACGGGCTCTTCGGCGCTCCGGAGGAAGCGTTGTTCGGAGCATCGGAAGACGACTTGTTCTCCTTTGACGAGGATTCGCTGTTCGGCGGCGACCTCCTTATTGAGGTGGACGACCCGGGCGGCCAGGCGCTGGAGGAAGTCTTTCTCGTGCGGGACCGCATCGACGCCGGCGGCACGTACCGGGCGGCTCTCGCTTGGAGCAGGATGACGGGCGAGGACGGCCAAGAGCTGTGGTCCGGCCTTTCGCTGACGGCCGGGGGGAGCCTGTACGTTGACGCCCGGCCCCGCCGGGACTTTCGCGCTTTCGCCAAACTAAAAGGCTCGGGGGCGTGGCGGGAAGGCGCCGGCGATGCCGACGTCACCGCGGCCCTTCACGAGCTGTTCGTCGACGTCGACCACAAGGACCGGGCCTTTTTCCGCATCGGCAAGCAAACCGTCACGTGGGGCGTGGGCTACTTTTTCAGCCCCGCGGACGTCATCAACGTCGGGCGCATCAACCCGGAAGACCCGGAGGCGGAGCGGGAGGGGCCTGTGGCCGTGCGGCTGCACGTGCCGGCCGGCCGCACCAACTGGTACGGATTCCTGCTCGTCGACGGCGGTTCCGGCGACGGCTACCGCGTCGCTCTGGCGCCCAAGGCCGAGTTCGTGCTGGGCCGCAGCGAGGTGGGCGTGGGGTTGTATTACCGGGAAGACCGGGCGCCGCGGGCCATGGCGACCCTGTCCACGTCGGTCGGGCCGGTGGCCCTCTTCGGGGAGCTGGTGGTCAGCAAAGGGTCGGACAAGCGCCTGGTGCGCGAGACGGTGCCGTCTCCGCTCAACCCTTGGGGCGTGGAAACGTACGTGGACCGGGAGACGCTGTTCACCCACGTGACGGCGGGCGCGCGCTACACCTACTCGGATCCCGACGGCCGCTTCCGGACCACGGGCGCTGCGCAGCTCTATTACAACGGCGAAGGATACGATGGCCCGTTTCTTGAAAAGCACGGCTTGAAGCTGCCGGTGCTGGCCGCGCTGGGCCGTTTGCGGGCCGGCGATCTGGAAAACCGCGGCCGCCTCTACGGCGCACTGCTCCTGACGGGCTCGCACCAGCGCCTGAAAGACGTGGGCGCGAGCGTGCTGTGGCTGGGCAACTTGAGCGACGGGTCCGGCGTGGTCACCTTTTCGGTGGACTACAGCGGCTGGAAGTATCTTAAGCCTTCGGTGAGCTACGGCCTGCTGTACGGCGACCCGGGCAGCGAATGGGCGCCGCCGGGCCGCGCATCGCAGTGGCTGCTGAGCGTGGGCGTCAGCGGCAGCTTCTAAGCGCCGCCGTTTGAACTTGAAGAGGAAGACTTGGTATGGAAATGGCATTTCTCGTGGCAGCCTACGTGCTGCTGCCGGCCGGCGTGCTGTACCTGCGCCGGAAATCGGCGTTGCTGGACAAGATCGGGACCGTCATTCTCTGCTACGGGGCCGGGTTTGTTTTGGGAATGCTGGGCCCGGACGGAGCGGCCGCGGCCGAGCTGAAAAACACGGTCAGTTCCGCGGCGGTGGCCCTGGCGCTGCCGCTCCTTCTTTTCTCCGTCAACGTGGGCGCGTGGTCCCGGCTGGCGGGCAAGGCGACGCTGAGCATGGTGCTGGCCTTCGCCTCGGTGATCGTCGTCGTCTCCGGCGGCTACTTCCTCGTCCGGGACGTCATCCCGGCGGCGTGGCAGCTGGGCGGCATGGCGGTCGGCCTGTACACCGGCGGCACGCCCAAACTGGCGGCCATCCGC
>QGSR01000222.1 GCA_003387805.1 Bacillota bacterium
GCGTGGTGGCGCCAGGTGCGGCGTTTCGCGGCCGGGCCGCGGGGGCGGCCGGCGGCGGGGGCGCAGGGGCGGTCCGCGGCGCGGGGGCAGGGGAGGCCCACGGCCCGGGCGGGGCGTTGACGGTCGGGCGGGAATCCGAGGTGGTGCCCGTGTCGGAACGAGTGGGCGTTTTGGTGGAGCGGCGGACGCTGGAGCTGGCCCGGCGGGGCCGGCCGACCCACGAGCGGCTTCATTTGTATCGCGACATCACGCTGCGGGGCGGCCCGGAGCTGGTGCTGTTTTCCCTGGGCGACGCCGACTTCCGGGAGCGGCGCGTCCACGGATTCGTGCCCACCCGCCGCGGCTGGCGGCGCAAAGAAGTCGAACTGCCCGCGGTGATTCACAAGCGGGTGCTTTTCCCGCTGCCGGTGGAGCGGGCGCTGAAGCGGTTGGCCAAGAAGCGGCACGTCTTGTTCGTGAACCCGCCGCTGATGAGCGACAAAGCCCGCATGCACCGCGTGCTCATGCGGTGGCCGGCCGTGGCGGACTACTTGCCGCTGACCGAATGGTACGACGGCGACGAGCTGGACCGGCGGCTGGACAACGGTGCCACGTTGATTCTGAAGCCGCGTATCGGGTCGGTGGGCAAAGGCGTCGCCCGGGTCAAGCCGGCCGGCGGCCGCGTGGCGTTCACCAACGAGCACGGCTCCCGCACGTTCAGCCGGCGGGGGCTGCGGGAGTTCTTGTGCCGGCGGGCCGGTTCGCGCACGTATTTGCTGCAGCAATACATCCCGCTGGCCCGCTTCGGCGGCAAGCCTTTTGACTTGCGCGTGCCCGTGCAGCGGGGCGGCGACGGCCGGTGGGTGGTGGCGGGCGTGGTGGCCAAGGTGGCCGTGCGGCACCCGTTCCTGACCAACCTGGCCCAGGGCGGCCGGGCCATGCCGGCGGAGAAGGCGTTGGCGGCGGCGTTTTCGCCGGCGCGTGCGGCCGAGATTTTGGACGGCGTGCAGCAGCTGGCGGTGGCCGTAGGCGAGGCGGTGGCGGCCCGGTTTCCCGATGCCGCCGACCTGGGCCTCGACGTCGGCGTGGACCGCAGGGGCAAGCCGTGGCTCATCGAGGTCAATGCCCGGGATCAGCGCATCACCTTCCTCGAAGCCGGCATGAACGACGTGCTGCGGGCGGTGTACGAACACCCCGTCAACTATTGTGCGTACGCTGTGTCTCAGAGGCGGCCGCCGGCGCGGCAGACCCACTGACGAAGCGAAGGACGTGGAGGGCGTCATGGAACCGATAGAGGGAAGTGTCACCGAAAACGGCGGCGCGAAACCCCGCCGCATCAAGAAGGTGGCCATCGTGGGCGGCGGGCCGACGCGCAAGTACGCGCCGTACCATGACAAAAGCTGGGAGATTTGGGCTTTTTCCAGCCGCCGGTTCAAGTACCCCCGGATCGACCGCTGGTTCGAAATTCATTCGCCGACGGACCTGCGCCAGCAGCTGTCGTGGCACAAGCCGGGCCGGCGCTCCTTCGCCGAGTACGTCAACTTTATGCGCAAACTGAAATGCCCGGTCTACATGCAAAAGCGGTTCAAGTACATTCCCCGCAGCGTGCCGTTTCCGAAAGACAAGCTGGTGGCCGAGTTCGGCCGGTGTTTTACCAGCACGGCGTCGTTTCTGGTGGCGCTGGCCATCATGGAGGGCTGCAAAGTCATCGGCCTGTGGGGCGTCAACCCGGTAGGAAAGGACTACTCCCAGCAGCGCCCGGCGCTGGAATATCTGCTCAGCGTGGCGCATCAGCGCGGCATCCGCCTGCGTTTTCCCGAGGGCGTGCACTTTCACATCAGCAAGCCGCCGAAGACGTATTTTACACCGGTCCTTTATGCGTACGAGTGGAAATCGCCCGGCGCCTGGTGGCGCCGACGGGTGCGGGCGCGGGCGTATCGCCTGGCCCGGTACCGGGCGGCCGCCGGCCGGCGGTGAGCGTCTTGTGCGGGACCGGGCGGCCGTCGGCGGTGAGCGGTCCGTGCGGAAGCGGGCCGCCTGCGGGAACCGGGCGGCCGTCGGTGGCGGGCGTTCAGTACGGAACGGGGCCGCCCCCGGCGATGGCCCGGCGACGGCTCGGCGACGGCCCGGCGGCGCGGCCGCCGGGCGCCGGCCTGGCGGGAGCGGCAGGCGCGAAAGGTGGTGCGACGCACCGTTGGGAAAACGACGCAAGACCAAGGCCAATCCTAATCCCCAGCCCAAGCTCAAGCCGAAGCCCGAGCCCAAGCCCGCGCTCAAGCTCAATCCGAAGCCCAAGCCGAAGCCCGGGCCAAAGCCGCCGGCGCCGGCCGCGCTGGTCAAGCGCCGCAACCGGGCGGTTTTCCGTGTGGCGGACCCGTCGAGACGGCGCATCGTGGTGGTGAAGCGGTACGACGACTGGCGCGACGCGGTGTCCGAGCGGGACGTCATGCGTTCCTACGGCAAGGCTCGCCACCTCGTCCGCATGTACCGCTGGCGCAAACGCGACGGCCGGGGCTACATCATCATGGAGTACGTGCGGGGCTCCACGCTCAATGAGGTGATCGCCCGCCGCGGAGCCTTGCCGCCGGCCAAGGTGCGGGCGCTGGCCCTCAGCGTGCTGGACGGGCTGCACCAGCTGCACCGGCGGGGTTTCGTCCACGGGGATCTGCACGGCCGCAACGTCATCGTCACGGATTACGACAAGGCGAAAGTCAAGATCATCGACCTGCAGCACGCGGTGAAACTGGGTCCGTCGGGCCGGGGCCGGGCCAAGCGGATTGTGCCCGACCCCCCGCCGTGGCTGCCGCCCGAAAGCCGCGACGGGTGGCTGACCCCCGGCTACGATATTTACGGCGTCGGGTTCATGTGCGCGTGCATGCTGGCGGGGCGGATTTTGCGGACCGAGGCCGAGCTGAGGGGCGTCGTCGCTGCCGGACGGGCGTCCCCGCCGGCATCCCCGCGGACGTCCGGACCGGCATCCCCGAGGACGTCCGGGCCGTCATCCCCGCGGACGTCCGGGCCGGCATCCCCTAGGGCATCCTCGCCGGCGTCCCCGCATGACGCGCCGGCCGCTGAGCGGCTTTGGCAGGTCGTGGACAAGGCCTTGCAGCCGGACCCCGGCCGTCGATACGCCGATGCGCGGGCGATGATGGAGGATTTGCGGGCCGCGGGGCGGAGCCGGGGCCGGTAGCACGGGCGGTATACGCCTGCCCGCCGCTCGGCGGAGCCGGGGCAGGCAGCACGGGCGGTCTACGCCTGCCCGTCGCTCGGCGGAGCCGAAGACGGCAGCACGGAAGGGCTGCCGCTGCGCTTCGGCAGCGACTAGCGGGGCCTCGAGCTGCGGCGCGCCGGGCCCGGGTCCGGGCGCGGCGCGGTCGGGTCCGCGCCCGGCGCGGTTTCCCGCGCCGAGTCTCGCACCGTGCACCGCCCGGGCGTCCCGCTGCGGCCCAAGCAGCCACCGGCGCCGTGCCCCCGTGCCCGGGTTTCGGCGGAGGATTGTACTCGGCTGACCATGCTTTTTTTGTTGTGGTGACACTGGTGTCTCTGTTCCGCTGATCCATCGTCACGAGAGTACAAAGTTCGGCTTCGCTTCGTTGGTTGAATGAGCGAGCCCAAGCGCGCCGCCGGCCAACCGCAGGAAAACGCCGTTCGGAACGGGATTTTCGGTTTCGCCTAAACATTGGAAAAGCCCGGGCGGAAGACGGACCATGTGCGGGCGAGGAACTTTGTACTCCAGTGACAACAAATTCCGCCGGTAGTGACACTGGTGACGCAAGAGCTCGAAACGAGTGCCACAGGAGTACAAAGTCTGGTATCCTCCCCGACGGCTCGGGGTGTGCCGCTGGGACCCCGCCGGCGCCGCACTTGGAAACGTCCATGAATACGACGCTACGGGCCGCGCTGTTTTCCGACGGTGGCCGGCGGGGACGTCGAGGGTGAAGCCGGCGGCGAACTTTGAA
>QGSR01000223.1 GCA_003387805.1 Bacillota bacterium
TCGGGCCCTGCCAAGGGAGCGCCCTTCAGTGGGTAAAATTTTAAGGTGGATGTTGGAAATAGGGGGCGTCAACCCCCGTTTCACCCCTTTGGCGGGGCGGGGGGGGGGGTGTTAACCCGCCTCGGGTCGTGCACGGCGGCGTGCGCCGCCGATGGTCCGTCACCGGTCGTGTGCTCGTGCACTACTGGCCATCCACGATCAGCTCTACGCCAGTCGTCCGGCGCCGACAGTGCGCTCGCGTGCTGCCGGTCATCCACGGCCGGCTCTGCGCCGGCCGCACCCGTCATTCGTCGTCGTGCAGCACCAGCCGGTCGCCGATGCGCAGGCCAAGCTCCTGGGAAAGTCCGCCGGCGATCTCGAGCACCATGGACACCGGCACCGGCGAGCCGTAGCCGGGGCAGTCGCCCACGGGCGGGCACGGCGGCACGTTGTGGGTGATCCAGGCGATGCGGCCGTCTTCCCGGACGAAGATGAAGTCCAGCGGGATGAGGGTGTTCTTCATCCACATGGATACGCGGAAGGGCGAGTCCCAAATGAACAGCATGCCCCGGTCCCACGGGAGCTCGGTGCGGCCCATCAGACCAATGCGCTGCGTCTCGGTGGTGTCGGCGATCTCCACCGTGAACTCGGCCACGGTCTCCCCCGCCCTCTGTATAAGCAGGCGCCGCTCGGGCAGTCCTACGTTGACGGGAATGTCCCCGGGCGCCGAGTCCTGCCCGAGTACGAAGGAGTCATGAGCGAGAAACGCCCCGAGGGCGGCGGCCACCATCACGAGGACCAGCGCCGAAATGGCGGAACGTCCGCGGACCAGCGCCGAAATGGCGGAACGTCCGCGGGCCGGCGCCGAGACGGCGGAACGTCTGTGGGCCAGGCTCGAGACGGCGGAACGTCCGAGGGCCAACGCCGAGGCGGCGGAACGTCCGAGGGCCAGCGCCGAGAGAGCGGAACGTTGTATCCTGGTTCTTTTCATGCTGTTTGACGCGACCTCCTAGGCGTTCGGGTTTTCGAAAATGACCGCCAGCCCCTGCCCGCCGCCGATGCACAGCGTAACCATGCCGTACTTGGCCCGTCGACGCTCCATCTCATACATCAGCTTCACCGTCAAAATCGCGCCCGTGGCGCCGACGGGGTGGCCGTGGGCGATGGCGCCGCCGTTGACGTTGACGCGCTCCCAATCCATGTCCAGGTCCCGGACCACCGCTTCGGCCTGGGCGGCAAACGCCTCGTTCAGCTCGATCAGATCGATGTCGTCCAGCGTCAGCCCCGCCTTGGCCAGCGCCTTGCGCACCGCCGGCACCGGGCCGATCCCCATGTATTCGGGATCTACGCCCGCGGCCGCGGCGGCCCGCAGCACCAGGCGCGGTTTCAAGCCCAGCTCCCGCGCCTTTTCCTCGGACATGACCAGCACCGCCGCGGCACCGTCGTTGATGCCCGACGCGTTGCCGGCCGTCACCGTGCCGCCTTCTTTGAACACGGGCTTCATCTGGGCCAGCCGCTCCAGCGTCGTGTCGGGCCGCGGATGCTCGTCCTTGTCAAACACCCGCTCCTCCCGCTTGTCCCGCACGGCAACGGGCACGATCTGGCCGTCGAAGTACCCGTTCTCCATGGCCCGGGCCATGCGCATCTGGCTCTGGTAGGCCACCTCGTCCTGCCGCTGCCGGCTGATGCCCCACTTCTCCGCCACGTTCTCGGCCGTGACGCCCATGTGGTACTTCTTGAACGGATCGTTCAGCATGGTGAGCAGGCCGTCTTCGAGGGCGTCGTGGCCCATGCGGTAGCCCCACCGGGCTTTGCGCAAAAAGTAGGGCGCGTTGGACATGGACTCGGTGCCGCCGGCGATGACCGCGTCGGCCTCGCCCAGCCGAATCAGGTGGCCCGCCGACACGATGGACTGCAGCCCCGACGAGCACAGGCGGTTGACGGCGTACGCCGGCGTCTCCTTGGGCAGTCCCGCCTTGATGGCCGAAGTCCGGGCGATGTACGCGTCCTCCGCGACCTGCCCGACGCAGCCGAAGATGACGTCGCCGATCACCTCGTGCGGCACCTGCGTGCGCTCCAGCACTTCCCGAATGACGGCGGCGCCCAAGTCACTGGCCGCCAAGTCCCGGAGGGAGCCGCCGAAGCGGCCGATGGCCGTCCGCACGCCTTCAACCAGCACGACTTCGCCCAAGACCTTCAACTCCCTTCCGCGATGCATAATGTCCACGATGCTTAACAGATGCGCTTAACAGATGCTTAACAATTGAAGGCAACCGTCCGGCGGGCCGGACGCTTAAGGCTTCATACCCCTGCACCGGACACTGTTTGGTTCGTACCAACGCGCCAAACACTTACTGCTTCGTGCCGCCGCGCCGGGATACCTGCCGCCCCTTGGCCCGCCGGGCGTATCCGAGGGCCCGCTCCAGCAGTTCGTCGTAGGGCATGGCGGCGCCCGCGCTCCACCCGCGCCGAAGCGCGTCCGCTTGCATGCCCCTCTCCAGCGCCGCTTTCAGGTCGTCAAACATGGCCCGGTCCGGCGCCGAAAGGGTGAAGCCCACTTCCTTCACCAACCGCTCCACCGCACCCAGCAGCTTGGCCGCCACGGAGAAACGGGCTTCCTGCACGGCCACGCCGCTCAGCAGCAGCAAGGCGGTGGCCACGCCCCGCCGCTCGCCGCTGCTGCGGTGCAGCTCCAGGCTGTCGGCGGCCAGCTCCGCGGCGCGCCGGTACCCGCCCTGCGCGTAGTTCAGCTTGGCCAAAGCCTCCAGCATCAGGGCGCTGCCCCGGCGATCACCGACGGAGCGCAGCGTCTGCAGACTGTCCGTCAGCAGGCTGCCGGCCGCGTCGAACTCACCGCTGCGATACGCGGCGATGCCCAGCGTTCCTTGGCTGAGCGCCGTGCCCCGGGTATCGCCGTGACGCACGAACAGCGCGCGAGCCTGCTCCGCCCGCTCCCGGGCCGCCGCCGCATCACCCTTGAACAGGGCCCACAGCGCTGCGGCCATCAGGGCCCGGGCCTCTCCCCGCTGGTCCCCCGCCGCCCGGAACAGCTCCAGACACTTTTCCGTCTGACTTTCCGCGGCTTCCGCATCCCCCGCCGCGTACGAAACCATGGCGGCCGCGTACAACACTTTGGCCTGCAGCCTCGCATCGTCCACGGCCAGCCCGCCGTGGTCCTCACCCACCGCCGTTCGCCTGAGGATCTCGCCGATCCACTGCCGCCCTTCGCTCACGGGCGTACGGATGACCCAGAATCACCACAGCGACGCCGCCAGGCGCAGCGCAGCCGTGAACCGGCCCGTATCCAGCGCCCAGCGCAGCACGGCGCGAATGATGTCGTACTCCCGCGCCGGGCGGTCCAGCCACAGCGGCTGGTCGGGCCCTGTCATGGCGGCGGCCGCGGAGGCCGTGAACGCCTCGTAGCAGCCCGCGCAGCGGAGCATGCTGTCATCCAGCCGCCCGGTCTCCCGCATCGCCATCAGCGCGTACTGCCGCAGCGTCTCGGGGCACCGGTACCGGACCTCTCCTTCGCTGCCCCGCCTTCGCCCGCGTCCACCACGATGAGGGATTTTTCTTTCAGCGACGCCAGAATGTCCAAGACCGTCACCGCCGCCGGACGAAGGCTCCCGGCGCCGGCGTCGTCGGCCCCCGGGCCGCGCGGCCCGTTGGCAATGGCGGCCGCCGCTTCCAGCGTGAACCCGCCCGCGAAGACCGCCAGACGATCAAAAAGGGCCCGTTCCTCGTCCGAAAGGAGGCTGTAGCTCCAGCTGGCCGCCACCCGCAGCGTGCGGTGCCGGGCGGGTCCGCTGGGATCCCCCGTCGTCAGCAGGTTGAACCGGTCCTCCAGCAGTTCGGCGCTCTGGGCCGGCGTCAGCACGCCGACGCGCGAGGCGGCCAGCTGCAGGGCCAGCGGATTCCCGTCCAGCCGGCGGCAGATGTCGACGACGGCCGCGGCGTT
>QGSR01000224.1 GCA_003387805.1 Bacillota bacterium
GTCCACGGCGTCATGAACACGGACAACATGAGCATATGTGGCGAGACCATCGACTACGGCCCGTGCGCGTTCATGGACTCGTACGATCCGGCCACGGTTTTCAGCTCCATCGACCGGCGGGGCCGCTACGCCTACGGCCGGCAGCCGGGCATCGCGGCGTGGAATCTGGCCCGCTTCGCGGATGCGCTGCTGCCCCTCATCGACGAGGACGAAGCGAAGGCCATCGACAAGGCGCAGGAAGCGGTGTCCGGGTTCGCAGACCTCTATCGGCGGCGCTGGCTGGCGGGCATGCGGGCCAAGCTCGGCCTGGCCCGGGAAGAGGAAGGCGACCGGCAGCTGGCCGACGAGCTGCTGCACCTCATGCACGAGCACGGCGCGGACTACACCGAAACGTTCCGGGCGCTGACGCTGGGCCGCGGGGAGCAGACGCCCATGTACGACAGCGCCGCGTGGATGCGGTGGCGCGAGGCGTGGCGGGCCCGGGTGGAGCGGGAGGGCAAGCCCTGGGACGAGGTACGGGCCCGCATGCGCCGGGCGAATCCCGCGGTGATTCCGCGCAACCACCGGGTGGAAGAGGCTCTGGCTGCCGCAGTGGGCGGCGATCTCGGACCTCTCGAGAAGCTCCTCGGGGTGCTGGCTGACCCGTACGCATACAGCGAAGCGCAGGAGGAGTACGCCCTTCCGCCTGAACCGTCTCCCATCCCCTACGTCACCTACTGCGGCACGTAAGTGTTCCCCACGGAAAAATCGTGCTGCCGGCCCGGGAAATGGGGCTTGCGCACCTAGTCATTCTTGACTATCCTACATATGACTACTTGAGGAGAGAGCGCGATGGATGAACGCCATTTGCTGCTGCTGGGCGTCCTGATGGCGCAAAGTCAGCACGCTTACCGGATCAACGATTTCATCGAAACGAATCTGGGCCGTGTCTCCAACATGAAGCGGGCCACCGCCTACGCGCTGCTGGAGCGACTCGAAAAGCGGGGGCTCGTCCGGATGGAAGTACAGACGGTGGGCAACCACCCGCCGCGCAAGGTGTACTCCATCACCGAGGCAGGCAAGCAGGCGTTTCTCGACTTGCTGCAGGCCCTGCTGGCCCGCGTCGAGGAAGCGTCTTCGGCGGCGGACATCGCCCTCATGTTCATCGACTACCTGCCGGGCCAGCGGGCCGAGGAGCTCCTTCGCCGGCGGCTGGACGATATCCGGAAGCAGATCCGCAGACTGGCAGCGACCCCGGGCCACGCTTTCGCGCCGGGCGTCGACTACGCCGTACAGCGCAAAATCGCCATTCTGCAGGCCGAGCGCGATTGGCTGGAGCAGGTGCTGGGCTCGCTGACGGGCCCGGCGGCGGGCACGGCGGCCAGCGGGCCATCGCGCGAGGCGGACAGGTGTGGCGGCGGGACGTCGGGACAGGCGGACCGGCCGGGCAGCGGGCCATCGGGACAGGCGGACAGGCCGGCCGGCGAGCCATCGGGGCACGGCGGACACCGCGCTCGGTGACCCATGGGGGGAGGGCGAGCGGACGTGATGCGTTGGCTGTTGTTTCTGCACGTGGCCGGCGTGGCCTTCTGGCTGGGCGGCATCGCGGCTCTGTACGTGCTGTACCGCAAGGCGGCAGTCCGGTCGTGGGAGCGCGGGCAAGAACTGGCGTACGAGACGGCCAAGTCGGTCGTGAAAGGCATTCTCAACCCAAGTGCGCTGGTGGTGCTCGGCACCGGCATCGTCATGATTATGCAGCTGGGGCTCATGGGGCGAGCGAGGCCGTTTTGGCTGTCGTTCATGGAGCAGTTCGGCGGCATGGTGGCGATTTTGTCGGCGGCCCTGCTGACGTGGCAGCTGCGCCGGGTGGACCGGGCGGGGTCGGAGGAGGAGCGGGACCGGCGCTGGCGTCAGCTGCACAGGACCATGGCCTATATCGGCGCCGGCGTCGTCGCTACGATTCTGGTCGTCATTTTGCGGGTAAACGTGTAGAATCTGAGGCATGAAGGGGCCGCGGCGGACGCAAATGCAAAAACGTATCCTCGGTTTGCTTTTCACCGTGCTTTTCCTGGTCATGATCGGCTTCTCCATTTTGTTTCCGGTGGAGCCGGCCTACATTCAGCTGTTCGGGGCCACCAGCGCCACCATGGGCTGGCTGACGGCCAGCTATTCGCTGGCGCAGTTCGTGTTCAGCCCGCTGTGGGGGCGGCTCTCGGACCGCATCGGCCGCAAGCCCGTGATGCTGGTGGGGCTGGCGGGGTATGGCGTCTCCATGACGCTGTTCGCGCTGGGGCAGTCGATACCGCACCTGTTCATGGCCCGGACCCTGGCCGGCGTGCTGTCGTCGGCGACGCTGCCCACCGCGATGGCGGTCATCGCGGACACGACGACCGAGGACGAACGGGCCAAGGGCATGGGTCTGCTGGGCGCCGCGTTCGGGCTGGGCGCCATTTTCGGGCCCTTCGTCGGGGGCGTGCTGGGCGACGTCTCGCTGCGGCTGCCGTTTTTTGCCACCGGCCTCTTGTCCGTCGCGACGATGGGACTGGTGTGGCGGCTCCTGCCCGAGTCCCTGCCGCCGGAGAAGCGGGGCGGCGTCCGGGAGAACGTGTCCCGCCTGAAGGCGTTTCAGCCCGACACGACGTGGCTGTACGTCATCGCCTTCTTGGCTGCGTTTTCCCTCGCGGGTCTGGAGACGGCGTTTCCGTTTCTCGCCTACGACCGGCTGGGGGCCACGACCCGCTCCGTGGGCTACATTTTCGCCGTCATGGGCATCACCGGCTCCATCGTGCAGGGCGGTCTGATCGGGCCCATCCGCAAGCTCATCGGCGAAGCGCGGATGATTCCGGCGGGCCTGCTGGTCAGCGCGGCGGCGCTGGCCCTCATCGCCGTGTCGAAAACGGCCGTGGCGGCCACCGCCGCGCTGGCGCTGTTCGCGGCCGGCCACGGTCTCATTCGCCCCGCCAATGCGTCGCTGGTCACCCAGCGGACGAAGGTGGGGCAGGGCCTGGCCATCGGCGTGTACGACTCCATGGACGCTCTGGGGCGGGTGCTGGGGCCGGTGGTTGGCGGCACGCTGTACGTGTACCGGGACTCGCTGCCGTTTTCCAGCGGAGCCTCCGTCAACGTCGCCGCCTGCCTTCTGTTTGTCGCGCTGGCGCTGCCCCGCTTGCGGGCCGCGGCCCGGGAGGACGCCAATGCCCGCACAGGCGCCGAGGACCGGAACTGATGGGCGGCGGCGCGCCCGCCGCCGCACGAAGTCGACTCAGAAGCACCGCCTCGGCGCCGAAGCTCTGCCTCGGCACCGAGGCACCGCCTCGGCGCCGGCGTACCGCGTCGGGCCCTAGGCCCGGTGACGTGCTGGAATCAAACGATCAAACGATGCAGGAGGAACACTCGTGACGCCGCAGGAGCTGGAGCAATATCTTCACCGCAACATCCCGCTGAGCCGGGCGATGGAGGTGCGCGTCCCGGCCGCGGACGAGCGGCGGGTGGTGCTGGCCGCGCCGCTGGAGCCCAACATCAACCACCGCGACACCTTGTTCGGCGGCAGCGCCGCCGCCGTCGCGACGCTGGCCGCATGGTCGCTGTTGTACCTGCGGCTGCTGCGGGACGGCATCGACGCCCGCCTCGTCATCCACCGCAACACCATGGAGTACAAGCGCCCCATCGCGGGTGAGTTCACCGCCACGGCGCGCCTGGACGACGAGGCCGCTTGGGAGCAGTTCGTAACCACGCTGCGGCGCCGGGGCAAAGCGAGAATTCGCGTCGCCTCCGTGCTGCACGCCGTGCAGAACGGTTTGTACGGGGCGGCGGCCGCCGGCGGCGAAGCGGGTCTGTTCGAGGGGGATTTCGTCGCGCTGGCCAACGCCCCGCAGGAGGCCGGCGCGGGCTTCTCGGCCTCGGCGCGCTAAGCGCTCAG
>QGSR01000225.1 GCA_003387805.1 Bacillota bacterium
CGGTCCGGGACCGGGCAGACGCGGGGAGCGGCCGATGTGCGCCCGGGTGTTGACGCGGCGGCCGGAGCCGTCGCCGGGGCGCTGGCCCGCGCGGGGGCCGTGGGAGCGGCGGCATCGCCGGCCGCCGGCGGGCCCGGGACGGCGCCGGTGGTCATCGGCAGCTCCACCGGCGGGCCGTCGGCGCTGAGCACGGTGCTGTCGGGGCTGCCCGCGGACTTTCCCCGGCCCGTCGTCATCGTGCAGCACATGCCCCCCGGGTTTACCGCTTCGCTGGCCCGCCGGCTGGACCGGTTGTCGCCGCTGAAAGTGGACGAAGCGGTGGAGCAGCGGCGGCCGCAGCCCGGGGAAGCGTGGATCGCGCCGGGCGGCGTTCACCTGGTGTTCGACGAGTTGGGGCGCATGTGCTACAGCCACGCCGCGCCGCACCTGGGCATGCGGCCGGCGGTGGACCTGACGCTGGAGTCGGCCGTGGACGTGTGGGGCGGCGACGTCATCGCCGTCATCCTGACCGGCATGGGCGTGGACGGCGCCCGGGGGGCGCGGAAGCTCAAGAAGGCGGGCGGGACGGTGCTGGCCCAGGACGAGGCTACCAGCGTCGTCTACGGCATGCCCCGGGCCGTGGCCGAAATGGGGCTGGCCGACGCGGTCAAGCCCCTGCCCGAGATCGCACAGGCTTTGGCGGCTTTGGTGGGCGCCCGCTGCTGAGGCGCCGCGCGGAAGCGGCGGGTCGATGGATGCGAGCCCGCCGGGGCCTGCGGCCCGGCGCGCCGGCAAGCCCAAGCCGATGAGGAGGCCGGTTGTTGCAGCCTTTCGTCGATGACGAGCAGACAAGACAGGAATACCTTTACCTTCAGCGGACGCTGCGGGACGTGTCCGGGCTGGATTTGCGCGCCTACAAAGAGCGGCAGATGATGCGGCGCCTGCGGGGCTTTACCAGCCGCAAAGGGCTGTCGTCCCTGCGGGAGCTGGCGGAGGCTGTCCGCCATGACCGGGAGCTGCGGCAGCAGCTCACGGACTACTTGGCCATCAACGTCACCGAGTTTTTCCGCAATCCGGAGCGCTTCGACGACTTGGCCAAAAACGTGCTGCCCAAGCTGCTGGAGCGCTGGAGCTCGCTGCGCATTTGGAGCGCTGGCTGCTCCATCGGCTCGGAGCCGTACTCGCTGGCCATTTTGCTGGAGGAGCTCAATGCGGGCGGGCCGGAGAAACACCGCGTGCTGGGCACCGACATCGACCGGGAGGCGCTGGAGGAAGCCCGGCAAGCCGTCTACACCGAGGACCGGCTGAAGGAAGTGTCGCCGGAGAGGCGGCGCCGGTTTTTTACGCGCCTGCCCGACGGCCGCTGGCAAGTGAACGAACGGGTGCGCCGGTACGTCACGTTCGCGCAGCACAACCTGCTCGAGGATCCGTACCCGCAGGACCAGCACCTGATTTTGTGCCGCAACGTGATCATCTATTTCACGGAGAAGGCCAAGAAGGAAATTTTTGCCAAGATGGCGGCCGGCCTGGCGCCCGGCGGGTATTTGCTGGTGGGCAGCACCGAAACCATCTTCTATCCGGAACGGTACGGGCTGAAGTCGGCGGCGCCGTTTTTGTACGTGCGGGAGGAGTAGGAGTGCGGCGGATCAACATCAGCTACGCGCCGCCCGGAGTCGTGCTGGCGCGCCCTTTGGTGGACGAGCGGGGCGCGTACGTGCTGGCGTCGGGACAGGCCCTGACGCCGGCGGTGCGGGAGCGCCTGTGGGAGCGGGGCTTCCGCTACGCGTACGTTGAGTCGCTGGGGTTTGAGAATCTGGTGGTCCATGAGCCCCTGGAGCCGCAGACGTTCATGCGGGCCCGGCAGCTGGCCCGGCAGCTCATGGACGGGGCGCGGACCGCGGCGGCGTCTCTGGAGGTGCCGGTGCAGGAGCTGAGCGACCTGGCCGCCGACGCGTGCGAGGAGCTGAGCCGCATTCCCGCGGGGCGGGGCTTTTTGCTGTACCCTGAGTGGGGTTCGGTGATGGACAAGCGCATCGCCTTCGCGGTGAATGCGGGCGTCGTCGCCGCCATGGTCGGGCGGGCCATGGAGGGCGTGGAGGCGGCGCGGCATTTGTTCACCGCGGCGCTGCTGCAGGACTTGGGCCTGTGGCGGGTGGAGCGCACGCCCGATCACGTGGCCGTGTCCAGGGAAATGCTGCGGCCGCAGGCCAACGTCAGCGCGCTGGTGAAAGCCATTGTGGCCCAGCACCACGAGCGGCTGGACGGCAGCGGCTACCCGGCGGGGAAAACGGGCGCCGACCTGCATCCGCTGGGGCGCATTATGTCCGTTGTCGTCGCGTACCTGGAGCTTCTGAGCGACGGCGTGCTGCCCCATGAAGCCCAGGAGGCGCTGATGGCGGGCGCGGGCACGGAATTTGACCTGGACGCGGTGAAGACGCTGATGCGTTACGTGCCGGGCTATCCCGCGGGCACCGTGGTGCGGCTCTCGGGCGGGCGCCACGCGGTGGTGGTGGACGCGGGCGCTCCGGGGCTGAACCGGCCGCGGGTGCGGCTGCTGCCCCGCGACTTCTGGCGGGCGGGCGAGGAGCCGGCCACCGAGGAGGATCTGGAGCGGGCCCGGGCGGAAATCGAGGAGCTGGACTTGGCCGGCCTGTACACGATGACCATCGAGGCCGTGCTGGAATGAGCCGGGGGAACACATTTCAGACGGGGTTTACGACGGGTGCGTAGGAGGTAAAGCCGGATGCGGGTCGAACATATCCAGCCTTTCGTTTCAGCAGCGGTGTACGTATTGAAGCAAGAATTCAAAGTAGAAGTCGAGCGCGGGGAGCTGTCGCTGGCCGAGACCGACTACACGACCAAGGAAGTCACGGTATTGATCGGCGTGACCGGCGATCTGGAAGGCACGGTGTTGTTCGGCACCACCGAGGAAATGGCCATGAACATCGTGTACGAGCTCACCGGCGAGCGCAAAGTGTTTTACGATGACACGTGCGAGAGCGCCATCGCCGAGCTGGGCAACGTCATCTCCGGGCGGGCCACCGCCTTGTTCGAGGATCAGGGCATCAAGTGCACCATTTCGCCGCCGACGGTCATCAGCGGGCGCGGCACCATCATCTCCGCCGTGAACATGCGGCGACTCATCGTGCCGCTGCACACGCGGCTGGGCGACATGGACATCGCCATCAGCCTGCGGGAACGCGTGCCGCCGCCGGAGGCGTGACGGGCCGGGCGCGGCCGGCGCGAGGGTTAGGTGTTCGCACCCGCGTCCGGCGGGGACGGGCCGCGGGGCGCCGGCTGCGGGCGGGATGCGCCCCGCCCGGCCGGCGACAGGTCCGGGGGCTCCCAAGGCGTGACGCCGGGGGGCAGCGGCCGGCGGGTCTTGTCCAGGATGCTGATGATGCGGGCCAGGAGCAGCTGCACTTGCTTCGTCTCCTCCGACAAGTCCTCCAGATGCAGCGCCAGATCTTCGATCCGGGCGGCGAGACCGGCCGCCGACCCAGCCGTGTCCGCCGGGCCCAGCGCGTCCGCCGAGCCTAGCGCGTCGGCAGGGCCCGGGGGACCGGGGCTTTCGGGTTCGTCGGCCGGCGGCTTTGCGACCGCAGGCACCGATGGGTCCGCGGCGGCCGCGGCCAAGGCGGTCGGTGCCGTCATGGCGAGCAGCCCCTCGGCCAGGGTTTTCCCGGCGGCCAGCGCTTGGAACAAGGGAAGGTGGGCCTCCGCAGCCAGCCACCCGCCGTCCCGGGCGCGCAGCAGACCCGCCATTTCCCCGTACGTTTCCGCATAGAATCGGACCTGAGCGGGACGCAGGCCCGTCCGCCGGGCGATGTCCTCCGCGGTCAGCAGGGCGTTGCTCTCCACGTGGAATGGCCTTTGGGGTTGTGGCTGCATGAGGGCACC
>QGSR01000226.1 GCA_003387805.1 Bacillota bacterium
GCCCTTCCGCCGGACTACACCGGCGGCTCGAAGCGGCGGGCCACGCCCTGGGTCAAGCGGTCTATGACGATGGCCAGCGCCACCACCGCCAAGCCGGCCTCGAAGCCCCGGCCGATGTCCAGGCGGTTGATGGAGAGCAAAACCTCCTCGCCCACGCCCCGGGCGCCGATCATGGAGGCCACCACCACCATGGCCAGCGCCATCATGGTTGTTTGGTTGACGCCGGCCATCAGCGAGGGCAGCGCCAGCGGCAGGCGCACTTCTTTCAGGAGCTGCCAGCGGGTCGCGCCGTAGGCCAGGGCGGCCTCCTGCACGTCGCCCGACACTTGCTCGATGCCCAGGTGCGTCAGGCGGATGACGGGCGGCACGGCGTAAATCCACGTGGCCAGCACCGCCGGCACCTTGCCCAGGCCCAGGAGCATCATGGCCGGAATCAGGTACACGAAGCTGGGCATGGTCTGCATGACGTCCAGAACGGGCTGCATGACGGCGCGGACCGGCCGGAACTCGGCCATGAGGATGCCGATGGGAATACCGATGATAAGCGCCAAAATGACCGACGTGACCACGATGGCCAGGGTCGTCATGGTCGGTTCCCACAAGCCGAAGCCCACCACCACCACCAGCAGGCCGCCCAGCACCAGGGAGCCCGCCACGTGGCGGCTCACCAGCCAGCTGGCCACCACGACGCCCGCCACCATGGCCCACCACGGAATCCACATCAAGATGTCCTCGACCGTGAGCAGCATGCTGAGCAGCGTGCGCGACGCCGCGTCGAAGAAATCGCCGTACGTGCGCAGCAGCCAGCCCACGAAATCGCTCACCGCCGGGCCCACGTGAAACTCAAAGGGCGCCACGCTGCTTCACCTCGCCTTTCGCTCCGGCGGGGGCGGCGTCGCCGGCGTTTCCTGCGGGCGTTCCGGCGGCCGTCTCGCCGGCCGTTCGGTCGGCCCTTCCGCCGGCCGTTCCGTCAGCCGTTCCGTCGGCCCTTCCGCCGGCCGTTCCGTCAGCCGTTCCGTCGGCCCTTCCGCCGGCGGTTCCGTCAGCCCTTCCGCCGGCGGTTCCGTCAGCCCTTCCGCCGGCGGTTCCGTCGGCCATTCCAGCCGCGGCCGGCGCGCCCGCTTCCGGCCGCCGCCCGTTGGCCGCCGCGGCGCCCAGCGCCCGGCGGGCGCCTTCGACGAAACGGGCCACGTAGTCATCGGCCGGATTGGCCAGCACCTCCGCCGGCTCGGCCACCTGCACGAACCGGCCGGACCGCATGACCGCCATCCGGTCGCCCAGCCGCAGCGCCTCGTCCAGGTCGTGGGTGACGAACAGCACCGTCCGGCGCTGCTGCTCCTGCAGGCGCAGCAGCTCGTCCTGCATCTCCCGCCGGATGAGGGGGTCCAGGCCGCTGAACGGTTCGTCCATGAGCAAAATGGCCGGATCCTTGGCCAGGGCCCGGGCGATGCCCACTCGCTGCTGCATGCCCCCGGACAGCTGCGACGGGTAATGGTGCAGCCAGTCTTGCAGCCCTACCTGAACCAGCGCCTCCTCGGCCCGCTCCAGCCGCGTTTTCTTGTCGACGCCTTTCAGCTTGAGGCCGAAGGCGGCGTTTTCCAGCACGGTTTTGTGGGGCAGAAGCCCGTAGTGCTGGAACACCATCCCCACCTTTTCCCGGCGGAACTCCGTCAGCTCCCGCCGGTTCAGGGCCGTCACCTCCTGCCCGTCGACGAAAACCGCGCCGGCCGTCGGCTCCACCAGCCGGAGCAGGCAGCGGATAAACGTGGACTTGCCGCTGCCCGAAAGGCCCATGACGACGAAAAACTCGCCCCGCTGCAGCGACAAGCTCACGTCCCGCACCGCAGCCACGACGCCGAGAGCCTCCAGCTTCTCCAAGGCGCCCGGCTCGTCCGGGTCAAACCGAAACTTCGGCCGCCCGAAGACTTTCCATAAATTGTTGACGCGGAGCACTTCGCCCACGCGATCACATCCCTCTCGCACGACTCGCGCATCGTTCCGGCCGTTCCCGGAACGGGAGCGACGGGCGGCGGAACCGCCGGCCCGGCCGGTCTCGGTTCCGCCGGCCCTGGTTTCGCCGGCCCCGGTTTCGCAGGACCGGTTTCGCAGGACCGGTTTCGCAGGACCGGTTCCGCCGGCCCTGGTTTCCCAGGCCCCGGTTCCGCCCGCCCCGTCGCCGCTTCGAAATTGCGTTCCGGTGTCAGCTTACAGTCCGGCGTCCAGCGCCGCCTTCACCCGGGCCGCCACGTCCGCGTCGACCCACTGCATCCACAAGTCCTCGTATTCCCTCAGGAACCAGCGGGCCGCGTCGAAGGCGTCGCCCCCGCTCAGCTCCATATAGGCCAGCGCTTCATTGGTGTGGAACAGCTCGGTCTCGTAATTGCGCAGGAACTCGACCAACTCGGGCGCCCGCTCCAGCAGCCCGTGATGGACGGCGATGCGCACCGCCACCGGCGGGAAGGCGCAGCCGTAGTCGCCCGTTTCCTGGTCCCAGCACTCGGGCGTGTACGGCGGCTCCTCCAGCATGGTCATGTCCAGCGCGCCCATGATCCACGTGGGCTCCCAGTAGTAGCCCAGCCACGGCTCGCCGCGTTCGTAAGCCCGCATGATGGACGTATCGAGCGCCGCCTGCGAGCCCGGGTAGAACACGTCGAAGTAGCGGTCCAGGCCGTAGGTCTGCAGCCGCTTCACGTTGTGGTCCGAAACGACCCAGCCCGTGGGGCCGTTGTGGAAGCGCCCGCGCCGGGGATTCTCCGGGTCTCGGAACAGCTCCCAGTACTCGGGCAAATCGAACACCGACCGCAGGTCGGGCGCCACCGGCTCGATGCCCCGCTCCGGGTCGCCTTCGATCATGTACGTCGGCACGTACCACCCTTGCGGCGCGTTGGGGAAATTGGGCCCCAGGTCCACGACGGTGCCTTCGGCGATGACCTCATCCCAAATTTCGTGGATGTTGTCGACCCACGTTTCCATGGACACGTCGATGTCGCCCCGGCGCAGCCCCTGCATGCCCGGGACCGTGTCGGCAAAAAGGTAGTCGACTTCGTAGCCGAAGCCGTGCTGGGCCACGTAGCCTGCAATGCGGTTGTGAACGAGGGCGCTGTCCCAGCTCCAGTCAACGAACACGATGGGCTGGGCATATGCGGGTGTGAAGGCAAGCAGCACCGATGCTGCGAGTACTAGCAGGAAGAGGGAGAACGCGCGCACCGGCCCCGTTGCCGCCGGCGCTGCGCCGCGCCTCGCGGTACCGGCCGGACGCCGGCCGCACGCCGTCATGGTGGTTTCCTCGAACTTCGTCTCTCGAACCTGTTCCGGTCCGGTTGTCACCGACAACGCCTCGCCTCGAGAGCCCCTTGCGTGCATCGCACTCAAGATCTCGGCCTCCTTGTGCAGTTGTGGTGACGCCGTGGCCGCCGGTGTGCCGCCCCGCCTCCTTTCCAGCTCATGATTCGGGAACCCGCCATGCAAACAAAAACCCGAGGAAGCCTCGGGCACTGCGCATCCGCCGGCGTGAACGCCCCCGTGCAGCCGCACGGGCACGCCGTCTCACGTATAGGAACCCAAGACTTTCCTCTCCATCGCTTACGAGGTTAGCTGCCGGGCTCGGGCGAGAGGAAACACCCTACCGTACGCCACGCCGTCGCGCGCTCGGCTGCCGCTGCGGCCAGGCCAGCCGGGCCAACCCAGACCAGCCGGGCCTGCCCAGGCCAGCCGGGCCAACCCAGACCAGCCGGGCCAACCCAGACCAGCCGGGCCTGCCCAGACCAGCCGGGCCAACCCAGACCAGCCGGGCCAACCCAGACCAGCCGGGCCTGCCCGGCCGGCCGGATCGGTCGGACCGGGAGGGCCGCACGTCCCGGGGGACACGGCGCCACGGGG
>QGSR01000015.1 GCA_003387805.1 Bacillota bacterium
TTGCCCCCCCAGCCCCCGCCGGTCTCCCACCAGCGGCAGGCACAGCACCGACGCCACAACTTCCGGGGTGAGGTCGTCCTCCGTCGGGCCCAGCCCGCCGCTGGTGATGACGATGTCCGCCCGGGTCAGCGCCTGGGCCAGCACCGCCGTCATGCGCGTCCAGTTGTCGCCCACGGTGGCTTTGAAATACACGTGGATGCCGTTTTCCGCCAGCTTCTCGGCGATGTGGGCGGCGTTGGTGTCCACCGTCTGCCCCAGCAAAAGCTCCGTGCCGATCATGACCAGTTCGGCCCGAACCGCCTGCGCCATCGTCGTCGACTCCTTTCCCGGCCCGCCCGCGGGCCTGCGCGGCGCGAATGTTCCGCCGACAATACCAAGTATAGCGGCTGCGGAAAATCTCTCAAGGAAAACGCCGCGCGCGGGCGAAGTAAGAGCGTGTCGTCCGGAGGTGACCCCCCTTTGCGTTCCCGCCGTTATTGGCTCCTTTGGGCTGCGGCCGGCCTCGTGGCCGCTGCGGCGCTGTTTTTCGCGGTGCGCCCCATGTTCGCGGGCCAGCGGCCCGTCAACCCCGTCGTCTTCAGCATCGGCCCGCTGCAGCTGCGGTGGTACGGCCTGCTCATCGCGGGCTCGTTCATCCCCGGCTTCTACCTGGCCGCCGGCGAGGCCCGGCGCAAAAATATCGACGTGGAGCGGTTGTACGACTTTGCCGTCATCGCCGCGCTGTTCGGCTTCGCCGGCGCCCGCCTCGGGTACGTCGTGCAAAATCTGAACGTCTACCTGGCGGACCCCGTGCGCATTTTTATGGTCTGGGAAGGCGGGCTGTCCATTCACGGCGTGCTGCTGGGCGGCATCCTGGCCGCGGCGCTGTTTGCCCGGCGCCTCGGCGTGCCTTTTCTGACCTTCGCCGACGTGGTGACGCCGGCCATGCCCCTGGGCCAGGCGCTGGGCCGCTGGGGCAACTTTTTCAACCAGGAGCTGTTCGGCTACCCCACGGACGTGCCGTGGAAAATGTACGTCGCGCCCGAGTTTCGCCCGCCCGAGTGGGCGCAGTTCGAGTTTTTCCATCCGACTTTCCTCTACGAGTCCGTCTGGAACGCGGGCGTGCTGGCGCTGCTCCTCTGGTACCGGCGCCTTCCTTCGGCCCGGGAAGGGGACGTTTTCTTCCTGTATTTGGCTTCCTATTCGCTGGGCCGGTTTTGGGTGGAGTTTTTCCGCATCGGCACGAAGCTGGCCCTGGGCCTGACCCTGGCTCAGTGGGTGAGCCTGGCCATCGCCGCCGCGTGCGCGGGCTGGCTGCTGGTGCGGAGCCGGCAGCCGCTGAAAAACGAGCCCGCCGGCCAAAAGGCGCGGCGGGCCCGCTGAGACGCTGCGGCACGGACCGGGACGTGCGCCCGGCGGCTAGGCCGGGGCCGGCGGCGCGGCGCCGGGAGCTCCGGCCGCGGCCGCCGCGGCCGCCGCGTCGGCCATGGCCAGCTGCATGCGCAGCACGTCGCCGTCCACCCGCTCCTCCTCCAGCAGGCGCCGGGCCAGCTCGTCCATGACGGCCCGGCGCGGCTTCAGCCAGGCCCGCACCCGGGCCGTCTCGCCGTCGAGAATGTGCTGAATTTCGTCGTGCAGCACGTTGGGCGCCAGGCGGTCTTTATGGACGATGCCCAGCCGCGACAGCCCCGCGTGGACGATGCGTTCCGCCAGCGCGGCCGCCTGCTCGAAGTCGCCGGCGGAGCCGGTGCTGCGGTTGCCGAACGCGATTTCCTCCGCGACGGCGCCGGCCAGCAGCACCGCGATCTGCCCGTGCAGCTCCTCGGCCGTGTACAGGTACTGATCGTCCGCGGGCGTCTGGCGCATGTAGCCCAAAGCCCGTCCCCTGGGTGTCACGGTGACGGCCGCCACGGCGCCGGGCCGCACCAGCTCGGCCGCGATGGCGTGGCCGATTTCGTGGTACGCGACCCGCCGCAGCTCGTCCAGGCGGGGCTTCAGGTCCCGCTTTTCCCCCATCATCACCTTGTCAATGGCTTCCCGGATCTCCTGCGCGGTAATCTGCTCTTTCCCGGCCCTCATGGCCAGGATGGCCGCTTCGTTGAGCAGGCTCTCGAGATGGGCGCCGGAGAAGCCGAAGGTGTCGCGGGCCACTTCCGCCAAGTCCACGTCCACCGCCAGGGGCTTGCCTTTGGCGTGAATGCGCAGGATGTGGAGGCGCCCCTCCCGGTCGGGCAGGTCCACGTGGACGACGCGGTCGAAGCGGCCCGGCCGCAGCAGGGCCGGGTCCAGCAGGTCCACCCGGTTGGTCGCGCCGATGACCAGCACGCGCACGGGGTCGTGGGGCGTGAGCCCGTCCATCTCCACCAGCAGCTGGTTCAGCGTCTGGTCATACTCCACGTGCCCGCCGTGCTGGCCCCGCCGGCCTCCCAGCACTTCCAGCTCGTCCAGAAAGATCATGGCGCTGGACTTGCCCAGCCGCTTCGCCTGTTCCCTGGCGTCGCGAAACAGCCGGCGCACCCGCTGCGCGCCGACGCCGGCGTACATCTCCACGAACTGCGATCCCGACGCGGAAATGAACACCGAGTCCGCGTAGTTGGCCGCGGCTTTGGCCATGAGGGTTTTGCCGGTGCCGGGCGGTCCCGCCAGCAGAATGCCCCGCAGGGGGCGGATGCCCATGGCCGCCACCCGGTCGGCCTCCCGCACGAAATCCAGGGCCTCCAGCAGCTCCCGCTTGGGCACCTCCTGTCCGCCGATGTCGTCGAAGGTCACCCGCGGGCCCGCCGCGCCGGGCTGCGGGGAGCTTACCACTTCAAAGCGCCGGCCGCTTCTGCTGTCCACGAGAAACCAGAACAAGCCGGCCAAAAGCGCCAGCATCGCCACGGGCATGACGTCCAGGCCGCCCGTCAGCAGCACGATCAACAGGCCCGCGCCGGCGCCGGCCAGCAATTCCTTCAGCAACGCTACCCGCTCCTTTCGCGCGGGCCGCCGGCCGCGGCCTTCGCCACGGGCACGACTTCGTACAAATAGTCGTCCCCCGAGACGATTTGCACGTAGATATACCGATCGTCCACGGTCACCAGCACGTCCGCGGCCAGCTGCGCCGCCGCTTCGCCGACGGCCTCGGCCATGCGGGTGAACGCGCCCGTGGCCGCCCCCTCGTACACCGCGTAGTGGATGCGCCGGTACGCCTCGGTCAGGGCGTCGGTGCGCCGATCCTTAATAATGAGCTGCGACGCGTCCTCCGGCAGGCGCGCGCGCCGAAGCATGTCGGCCTGCCGGTACACCGCCTGCAGATCGTCCACGGGCCCGAGCTCCAGGACAATGTCCGTCCGGCCGCCGTGGCGCTCCACCGCGGCCCGGGCCACGCCGGACAGCGCGGCGAAATCCCGCTGCAAAGCCCCTGCGGAGGCGCTGTGGGCCGCATGCCGGGCGCCCAGCCCCAAAAGCAGCGTCAGCAAAAACGCGGCGGCCGCGACGTGCAGTTTGTAACCCCGAAAAGTCACGGGCGCTCACCTTTCAACGCGGATCCGTTGTGGTTTCGTTTCGGATCGATGCGTATTGGTATTATAGCACGGAGCTATACCCGCTTCCGTTTATAAAACTTGGCAGCGCCGCTTCCGGACGGCTCCGGGACGGGAGCGGCCGCGGCCGGCGGCGCTCGCAGGCCGGCGCGAGTAGCCGGTTTCCGAGAAGGATAAACTTGTATATCTATGGAAATCTCCACCGGCCGCGCTGCACGGAGCCCGTTGCCGCGGGCGGCCGGCGCGCCGCCGGGCGGGCCGGGCGGCGGGCCGCGAGGGGAGTTGGCGTGATGGAGTTGGCACTCATCGTCAATCCGGCCGCGGGCGGCGGCCGGGTGCGCCGGCGCTGGCCGCGGCTGGAGCAGGAACTGCGCCGGCGGGGCGTGCGCTGGCAGGCGTTCTGGACCGAGGGCGCCGGCCACGCGACGGTACTGGCCAAAGCCGCGTCGCAGGAGGGCTACGACGCGGTGGTGGCCGTGGGCGGCGACGGCACGCTCAACGAGGTGGTCAACGGCGCCGTCGGCACCGGCGTGCCGGTGGGCCTGATTCCGCTGGGGACGGGCATTGACTTCTCGCGAACGGCCGGGCTGCCCCGCTCCCCGAAAGACGCGCTGGACGTCATCTTGGCGGGCCGGGTGCGGCACGTGGACCTGGGCGTCGTCAACGACCGCTACTTTTGCAACGTGGCCGGCACCGGGTTCGACGCGACGGTGGCCGACCGGGTCAACCGGTTCGGCTCCAAGAGCGGCGGCATTGTCCCCTACCTCAAAGCGGTATTTCAGACTTTGTTTACATACCGCAACACGCCGTTCCGAATTTCCGTGGACGATCGCGTGTTTGAAGTGAGAAGCCTGCTCATGGCCGTGGCCAACGGGCGCTACTACGGCGGCGGCTTTATGATCTGCCCCGACGCGGAGCTGGCCGACGGCCGCTTCGACGTGTGCATCGTGGGCGACATCGACAAGCTCAGCACCGTGCTGCTGCTGCCCCGGGTCGTCAAGGGCGGCCACCGCGGGCATCCGAAGGTGACGTTTGTCCGGGGCCGGAGGATAAAAGTGGAAGGACCGCCCGAGCTGCGCATCCAGGCCGACGGCGAATTGGTGGGCCATTTGCCCGCTTATTTCGAAATCAAACAGGCCGCCCTGCCCATGCTGTTGCCTTGACAGTGCGGTTTTTGAACCCGTATAATGGCCTGTGGAGTGATGACGAGGAGGGTTTCCATGCTTTCCGCATACACTGACGTCGTCATCTTTTTTCTCGCCGGTGCAGGTTTCGTCTTGCTGACCCTCGCCATCGGACGACTCCTTCGCCCCCATAACCCGTATCCTGAAAAGCTCGTTCCTTATGAGTGCGGCGAAATCCCCGTCGGCGAAGGCCAGGTCCCCTACAACATCCGCTACTACATCTTTGCGCTGCTGTTCGTCGTCTTTGACGTGGAAGTCGTCTTCCTGTTTCCGTGGGCCGTGGTGCTGCGGGAGCTGGGCATGTACGCCTACGTGTTGATGGTGATCTTCCTCGTCATGCTGGTGGACGGCCTCGTGTACGCTTGGAGGAAAGGGGTTCTTCGATGGGTGTAGTCAGCCACGAAGTGTTGCCCGGCGTCGTCACTACCAATCTGCGCCGCCTTATCAACTGGAGCCGCAAGTCATCACTCTGGTACATGCTCTTTGGTATCGCCTGCTGCGCGATCGAGATGATGGCTACCGGCGCCTCTCGCTACGATTTTGACCGCTTCGGCATGATCTTCCGGGCATCGCCCCGCCAGTCGGATCTGATGATTGTGCCCGGCACCGTCAACGAAAAGATGGCCGATCGCGTCAAAGTGCTCTACGACCAGATGGCCGAGCCCCGCTGGGTGCTGGCCATGGGCGGCTGCGCCGTCAACGGCGGCCCGTACCACGGCGAGTACAACATCGTGGACGGCGTGGACAAAGTCATTCCGGTGGACGTGTACGTTCCCGGCTGCCCGCCCCGGCCGGAAGCCCTGCTTCACGGCGTGCTCCTGCTGCAGGAAAAGATTATGCGCGAGGGCATCGAGGTGCCCGGCGTCGTACCGGCGGGAGTGAACATCCATGGCCGAGCGTGAAGACAAGGCGCGTCCGGAGGGCGAAACCGCCGGGGCGCAGACCTTTCCCGAAGAGATTCAGCCCGTGGTTGACCTTTTGAACAAGCACTATCCGGATCTTTCGCCCGCCATGCGGGCCGACGGCTGGCTCGAGGTCGTGGTGGACCGGCAGCAGTCGCCGGAGTTTTTCCGGTTCCTCAGGGACACGCGCGGTTTGGAATTCGACTACTTGAGCGACGTGACCGCCGTCGACTACGAGGACAAAGGATTCCAGGTCGTCTATCATCTGATCTCCATCGGGCTGCGGGCCGACCGCACCCACCGGCGGCTGTGCGTCAAGATCAACGTGCCGCGCGACGACGCCCGCACCCCTTCGGTCGTAGACATTTGGCCGACGGCCAATTTCCACGAGCGTGAGGTTTACGACTTGATGGGGGTGGTCTTTGAAGGCCATCCGGATTTGCGGCGCATTTTGCTGCGCGAGGACTGGGTCGGCCATCCGCTGCGCAAAGACTACGTGGACCGGCGTCCGCCCCGCCCGCGGGTCGTGGAGAAGGCTCCCGGGAGCTGGCGGTAGTACGGCGTCCACGGTAGCGTCGCCTGATAGGAGTGAACGACGTTGGCGAAGACGTCTGATGTGCTGGGCGAACAGCAGCTCGGCGTGCCGGCCGAGCAGGAACTGTTTATCAACATGGGTCCGCAGCATCCCAGCACGCACGGGGTGCTGCGCGTTCTGCTGAAAGTCGACGGCGAAGTGGTGACCGACGCCAAGGCGGACATCGGCTATCTGCACCGCTGCTTCGAAAAAATCGCCGAGCGCCGCACCGTCACCCAGGTCATCCCCTACACCGACCGCACCGACTACCTGGCGGCTATTACCAGCGAATGGGCCTTCGTCATGGCCGCCGAACGCCTGATGGATGTAGAAGTTCCCGAACGAGCGGAGTATATTCGTGTCATCGTGGGCGAGCTGCAGCGCATCGCCAGCCACCTGCTCTGGTTCGGCACGTTCGCGCTGGACCTGGGCGCCACCACGGTCTTTTTGTATGCGTTCCGGGAACGCGAGAAGCTGCTGGACATTTTCCAGAAGCTGACCGGCGCCCGCATGCTGTACAACTACCTGCGCATCGGCGGCGCCCGGAACGACCTGTACGACGGGTTCGCCGACGACGTGCGCCGCTTCCTGGACGACCTGGAAGACAGACTGCACGAGTATCACACCCTGTTCACCGGCAACCGCATTTTCGAGTCGCGTGTCAAGGGCATCGGCGTGCTGAGCGCGGAAGACGCCATCAAATACGGCGCCAGCGGGCCGGTCATCCGCGGCTCGGGCGTGCCCTACGACGTGCGCAAGGCGCATCCGTACAGCGTCTACCATCGTTTCGACTTCGGCATCCCCATCGGCAAGGACGGCGACGTGTACTCGCGCTATCTCGTGCGGATGCAGGAGTTCTACGAATCCATCGGCATCGTCCGCCAAGCCCTGGACCAGATTCCGGCCGGCGATTTCATCGGCAAGGTCCCCCGCCGCATGCGCCTGGAGGGCGACGCGTACGCCCGCGTGGAGTCGCCGCGCGGCGAGGTGGGCGTGTACATCGTCGGCCGCGGCGAGGAAAACGCGTGGCGGGTGCACTACCGCTCCCCGTGCTTCACGCACCTGCAGCTGCTGGGGCCCTTGGGCGTGGGCGGCCTGGTGGCGGACATGGTGGCCGTCATCGGCAGCATCGACATCGTGATGGGCGAGGTGGACCGGTAAATGTACGAATGGCTGCTCGGCACCGGCATGAGCCAGTCGCTGGCCAACATCATCATGGGCGTGCTGAAGTCTCTCATCATCATCGTCTTCCTCGCCGTCAGCGCGCTGATTCTCGTGCTGATGGAGCGGAAAGTGGCCGGCCGCATCCAGAACCGCCCCGGGCCCAACCGGCTCGGCCCCGGCGGCATGTTCCAGACGTTTGCGGACGCCATCAAGCTGGTCTCCAAAGAGGACGTGGTCCCCAGCGGGGCCGACAAAGCCGTCTATATCCTGGCGCCCCTGGTCATTTTCGCGGCGTCGGTGGCGCTGTGGGTCGTTATTCCCTTCGGACCGAATCTGGTCGTGCAGGATCTGAATATCGGCCTCATCTACCTGGCCGCCGTCACCGGCATCAACGTGCTGGCCTTTCTGATGGCCGGCTGGTCGTCCAACAACAAGTGGTCTCTCATCGGCTCCATGCGCTCCGCGGCGCAGCTGGTGAGCTATGAGATTCCGCTGGTGCTGACGCTGGTGGCCGTGGGCATGATGGCGGGCTCGCTGCGGCTGGGCGACGTGGTCGCGGCCCAGCAGGGCGGCATTCAGAACTGGTTCGTCTTCCCGCAGATCATCGGCTTCATCGTGTTCGTCGTGGCCGGCATGGCCGAGGCCAACCGCAAGCCCTTCGACCTGCCGGAAGGCGAAAGCGAGCTGGTGGCCGGCTACAACACCGAGTACAGCGGCTTCCGCTGGGCGGTGTTCTTCCTGGCCGAGTACGCCAACTTGATCGTGTTCTCGGCCCTGGCGACCACGTTCTTCCTGGGCGGTCCCTCCGGGCCGTTGCTCCCGCCCATCGTCTGGTTCTTCATCAAGACGTACGCGGTCATTTTCGTGACCATGTGGATTGGGTGGACGCTGCCTCGCATTCGTATCGACCACTTGATGAACCTGGGTTGGTACGTGCTCATCCCGCTGGCCCTCATCAACCTGGGCTGGACGGGTCTGTACGTGCTGTGGCGAGGCTGATTACCGCCGGGCCCGGCCCGTCGGCCAAAGTGAGGTGTTAGCAGGATGTGGCAAGGCTTGTTGACCTTCCTGAACGCGCTGCGGACGGCCCTCATCGGCATGGGCATCACTATCCGCAACTTTTTCAGCCCGACGGTGACGATCGAGTACCCGGAGCAGCAGCTGGACGTGCCGCTGGGCTTCCGCGGCCTGCCCGTGCTTCTGTCGGACGATGAAGGCAACCTGAAGTGCGTCTCGTGCCAGCTGTGCGCCCGGGCTTGCCCGGTGGATTGCATCGAAATTCAGGACCACCGGGACCCGGAAACGCGGCGCAAAGTGGTGGACGTGTTCAACCTGGACTCGACGTGGTGCATGTACTGCGGCCTGTGCGTCGAGGCGTGCCCGTTCGACGCGTTGGCCATGTCGGACCACTTCGAGCTGGCTTCGTATGACATGCCCAGCCTCGTGTACACGAAGGAGCAGCTGGCGGAGATCGGCCGGCGCGCCATCACGCCGACCGTCAACATTAGAGAAACGCAAAACTTCGGCATCAAGACCGGCGGGGGTGACCCGCGCTGATGGATTTCGATCCGACTCGCGTGGCATTCATCGTCGTATCGGCCATCGCCGTCGTCTCGGCGTTCCGCGTCGTGACGGCCGCGAAGATTATGCACGCCGCCTTGTGGCTGGGTCTGACGTTCCTGATGCTGGCCGGGGTGTTCCTGCTCATGGGCGCCGAGTTTCTGGCGGCCGCGCAGGTGCTGATTTACGTCGGGGCCATTACAACCATCATCTTGTTCGGCATCATGCTGTCCGAGGCGGCCGAGGTGCGGGGCCGGGGAGCGGCGCCCCTGCCCGTGCGGCGGGACGACGCGTCGCTCTTCCGGCGCATCGTCCTCCCCGCCCTGGCGGTGCTGGCCTTCGTGGGCGTCATGGTGGTCGTTTACAGCCAGGTCAGCTGGCCCGACGCTCCGGCGGGCCTGGGCGGCGACACGGTGCGCATGATCGGCCGGGCGCTGTTCACGGACTTCATCATTCCGTTTGAGCTCGCGGCCGTGCTGCTGCTTATTGCGCTCATCGGCGCCATCGTCATCGCCGTGCGCGACAACGGTCGAAGGGAGCAGGGCTGAGATGAGCATTCCGCTGTCGTACCCTTTGATGCTGGCCGCGGCCTTGTTCGGCATCGGGCTGTACGGCGCCCTTTCGCAGCGCAACGCGATTCGCATCCTGATGGGCATCGAGCTCATGCTGAACGCGGTCAACATCAATCTCGTAGCGTTCGCCTACTATTTGGAGGGCGCGGCGGCTGCCGGGCAGGTTTTCGCGCTGTTCATCATGACCGTCTCCGCGGCCGAGGTGGCCCTGGCGCTGGCCATCATCCTGCTGCTGGCCAAGCGGGAGAAGCACATCGACATCGAACAGGTGAACTTGCTGCGGTGGTAACCGGCGAAGCGACGGACAAGCCCCGCGTTAGGCTACGGAAGGTGGCAACGGCATGGTAGAACTGGCATGGCTCATACCCTTGCTTCCGCTGGTGGCCGCGGTCGTCATCGCGTTTCTCGGCAAGCGGCTGCCCGGTCAGGGCGACCGGATCGGCATCGCCGCCATCAGCATGGCATTCGTTCTCTCCGTAGGCGTCCTGGTGGGCGTCATGAACGGCGGAACCGCCGCCGGCAGCGTCACCTGGGCCATCCACGGGGACTTGGTGCTCCGCATGGGGTGGGAAGTGGGCGGCATCGGCGCGGTGATGCTGGTGGTCGTCACGCTGGTCAGCCTCATGGTGCACGTCTTCTCGCTGGAGTACATGAAGGGCGACGTGCGCTACCAGCGCTACTACGGCGTGCTGTCGCTGTTCACGTTCAGCATGCTGGGGCTGGTGCTGGCCGACAATTTGCTGCTCCTGTTCATTTTCTGGGAGCTGGTCGGTCTGTGCTCGTTCCTGCTCATCGGCCACTGGTACGAAGATCTGGACAACGTGCGTGCCGCCAACAAGGCGTTTCTGACCACCCGCGTCGGCGACGTCGGCATGTTCATCGGCATCATGCTGCTGTTCTCGCAGGCGGGCTCCTTCCGGTTTGACGAAATCGCCGCGGCCGTGGCCGCGGGCGACGTGGCCGGCTGGGCCCTGGCCGCGGGCGCGATTCTCCTCTTCGCCGGCGCCGTGGGCAAGTCGGCGCAGTTCCCGCTGCACGTGTGGCTGCCCGACGCGATGGCGGGCCCGACGCCGGCCAGCGCGCTCATTCACGCGGCCACCATGGTGGCCGCGGGCGTGTACTTGGTGGCCCGTGCCTTCGGCATTTTCGAGCCGTCCGACGCGGCCATGAGCGTGGTGGCCTGGATCGGCGCGATTACCGCCTTGTTCGCAGCGACCATCGGCGTGGTGATGGAGGACATCAAGCGCGTCCTGGCCTACTCCACCATTTCGCAGCTGGGCTTCATGGTGGCGGCGCTGGGCGTGGGCGGCTACACCGCGGCCATGTTCCACCTGATGACCCACGCGTTTTTCAAGGCGCTGCTGTTCCTGGCGTCAGGTTCCGTCATCCACGCCACGGGCACGCAGAACATGCACGAGATGGGCGGGCTGTTCAAGAAGCTGCCCATTACCGGCTGGACGTGGCTCATCGGCGCGGGGGCGCTGATCGGCATCCCTCCCCTTTCGGGCTTCTTCAGCAAGGAAGAAATTCTGATTGACGCGTACGCCGCCAACCCGGCCATTTTCTGGGTGCTGGTCGCGGCGGCTGCTCTGACGGCCTTCTACACGACGCGCGCGACCTACCTGACGTTCTTCGGCGCGCCGCGCGATCGCGCCGCGTACGAGAAAGCCCACGAAGGCGGCATGGTGATGACGTATCCGCTCATCATCCTGGGCGCGCTGGCGGCCGTCACGGGCTTTTTGGCCGGTCCCTTCGCCGACCTGGTCTATTACGGGCATCCCCACCGGGCCGAGTTCAACACGTTCGTGTTCGGCGTGGCCACCGTCGTGTGGGTGGCCGGGGTGCTGTTGGCGCTGGCGATTTACAAGTTCAACCTCGTCTCCCGCCGCAGGCTTATCCAGGCGTTTTATCCGATTTGGATGCTGCTGAAGCGGCGCTACTACATCGATGACCTCTACAACCTGGTGTTTGTCCGCGGCACCATCGGACTGGCCATGGTGATGGCCTGGATCGATCGCACCATCGTGGACGGCATCGTCAACGGCGTCGCGTGGGCGACGCGCAAGCTGAGCGGGTTTATCGGCGAGTTTGACCTGGGCGTCGTGGACGGCGCGGTCAACGGCATCGCCGGAGCCTTCGTCGTCGGCAGCCGGCTGTTCCGCCGGGTCCAGACGGGGTTGTTTCAGTCGTATGCGCTGGTGCTGTTCCTTGGCCTGGTGGCCGGGCTGGTAATCCTGGTTATAGGAGGATAACGCGATGCTGCTCAGTGCACTGCTCTTCATTCCTCTCTTGGGTGGGCTTCTGGTCGCGTTCTTTCCCAAAGAGAGGACGCGCGAGATCAAGTCGTTCGCCCTTATCGTGTCCTTGATCCCGTTGGCGCTGGTGTTGGCCGTCTGGCGGCAGCTGGACTTTTCGCTGCCCGGCATCCAGCTGCTGGAACGGGCCGAGTGGATTCCCAGCCTGGGCATCACGTATCAGCTGGGCGTGGACGGGATCAGCTTCCCGCTCATCGCCGTGGCGGCCGTGGTTCTGCCGCTGGCCATCTTGGCGTCGTTCAACATCGAGCACCGGGTCAAGGAGTTTTTCGTGTGGATGCTCGTCCTGCAGACGGGTATTTACGGCGTGTTCCTGGCCCTCGACTACTTCCTGTTCTTCATCTTCTTCGAGGTCAGTCTGGTGCCGATGTACTTCATCATCGGCATTTGGGGCGGCGAGCGGCGCGAGTACGCGGCCATGAAGTTCTTCATCTACACGCTGGTGGGCAGCGCCATCATGCTGGTGGGCATCCTGGCCCTGTACTTCGGCTCGGGCCTGGAGCCGCGCACCTTCGACGTGCTGGTGCTGGCCGAGCAGGCCAATTTGTCGCCGACGCTGCAGTGGTGGGTGTTCCTGGCGTTCTTTGCGGGCTTCGCCGTGAAGGTGCCGATTTTCCCCTTCCACACGTGGCTGCCTGACGCGCACGTGGAGGCGCCCACGGGCGGCTCCATGATTCTGGCCGGCGTGTTGCTGAAGATGGGCACGTACGGCTTCTTCCGCTTCATGCTGCCCACCTTCCCCGACGCGGCCAAGGCCTTCTCGCCGGTGCTGGCCACGCTGGGCATCATCGGCATCGTGTATGGGGCCCTGGCCGCCATGGCGCAGAAGGACGTCAAGAAGATGGTGGCCTACTCGTCGGTCAGCCACATGGGCTACGTGGTGCTGGGCCTGGCGGCCATGACGCCCATGGCGCTCAACGGCGCGATGTTCGTCAACGTGTCCCACGGGCTCATCTCGCCGCTGTTCTTCTTCATGGTGGGCAACGTCATTTACGAGCGGACCGGCACGCGCATGATGGACCAGATGGGCGGCGTCTTCTCGTCGGCCCCGCTGGTGGGCGCGGTGACCGCGTTCACCGCGTTTGCGAACCTGGGCCTGCCGGGCCTGGCGGGCTTCCCGGGCGAGTTCTTCACCTTCGCCGGGGCGTTTCCGGTGTTCACCGCCTTCGTCATCATCGGCGCACTGGGCCTGGCCGTCACCGCGGGGTATCATCTCTGGATGATGCAGCGGGTGCTCATGGGACAGCCCGTCGCGCTGGCGGTGCAGAAAGATCTGGTCGGACGCGAAGTGCTGGTGGCGGCGCCCTTGATGGCCCTGGTGCTGCTGCTCGGAGTGCTGCCGGGCATCGCCCTGAACCTGTTCAACGAGCCTCTCGCGGTGCTGGCGGCCAGGTTGGGAGGTATGTGAGCCGATGCCCGTCGATGGCAGCCTCAGGCTGATTCTTCCGGAAATCATCGTGGCCGGGACCGGCCTTCTGGCGCTGACGGCGGGACTCGTCTCCAGGCGTTCGCGCCTGCCCGGCTTCGTTTCGATGCTGGGCTTGGCGGCGGCGGCGTACTTCCTCTTGGCTGAAGTCGCAGGCGAAACCACGCAGATTTGGAGCGGCACGGTGCTGGTGGACGGGTTTTCCACCCTGTTCAAGGCCGTCTTTCTCGGCATCGCGGCCCTCATCGCGCTGGTTTCCTTCGACTACATCGAGCGGAACGGCCTGCCTGCGGGAGAGTTCCACCTGCTGGTGCTGTTGGCGACCGTCGGCATGATGTTCATGGCCGGCTCGCTCAACCTGATTACGATTTACATCGGCCTTGAGTGTCTGGCGCTGGCGTCGTACGCGCTGACCGGCATGCTCCGGGGCAGCGCGAAGTCGACGGAGGCGTCGCTGAAGTACATTCTCATCGGCGCCATCTCCAGCGGCGTCATCCTGTTCGGCATGTCGCTGGTGTTCGGCGTCGCCGGCAGCGTCCACCTGGCGGAGATCAACGCCGCGCTGGCGGGCGGCACGCCTATGCTGCCGGTGCTCTTGGCGGGCATGGTGTTCCTGGTCGCGGGCCTGGGCGTGAAGATGGCCGCGGTGCCCTTCCACATGTGGGCGCCCGACGTCTACCACGGCGCGCCGGCGCCCGTGGCCGCGTTTTTGATTACCGCCAGCGAGGCGGCGGCCTTCGCCGCGGCGCTGCGCATTTTCCTGGTGGGCCTGCCGGCCATTCAGGAGCACTGGACCACCGTCTTCGTCGCGCTGGCCGTCATTACCATGACCTTCGGCAACGTGACGGCCATCGTGCAGACGAACATGCGCCGCATGCTGGCCTACTCCGCGGTGGCCCAGGCGGGCTACGTGATGGTGGGGCTCGCGGTGGCGTCGGAGCGGGCCGTGTCGGCGATGATCTACTATCTGATCGCCTACGCGTTCGCCACCATCGGCGCGTTCGCCGTGGTCATCCTGCTGGGCCGCTACCATCCGGCCGAGGACATCGCGGACTACCGGGGCCTGGGCCGGCGGGCGCCGCTGCTGGCCCTTACCTTGACGGTGTTCATGCTGAGCTTTATCGGCATTCCGCCCACCGCCGGCTTTTTCGGCAAGTTCTATCTGTTCCAGTCCGCGGTGGCGGCCGGCATGCCCTGGCTCGCGTTGATCATGGTGCTGAACAGCATGGTGTCCATCCCCTACTACTGGGGCGTGGTGCAGACCATGTATTTGCGCGAGGGCGAGACGGACGCGCCCCTGCCGGCGCCCGCGGGCGTGCGCTGGACGGCCGCGATCGGTCTGGCGGCCACCCTCATTCTGGGGTTGTTCCCGGACCAGGTCGTGCAGCTGGTGAGCGCGGTGCAAGTGGTGCCCGCGCTGCTTTCGGGCGGGCTGTGATCATGGCAGGCGCCGGGCCGGCGGGCCCCGCGGGGCGGAGGGGGGGGGGGGGGGCCCGCGGGGAACGCTCGACGCGGGGTTCTCCCGGGGGCGTTCCCCGAGGGCGGGGGGCGCGCGGGGCGCCGGGCGGGGGGGGGGGG
>QGSR01000227.1 GCA_003387805.1 Bacillota bacterium
CCCCCCAGCCCGCCCGAGCGGGCCCGGGCGCGCCCGCCATCCAGCGCTTCATGTCTTCCCCCTCATCACCACCCCCGGAAGACTGAGTTGGTACTGACAGCTAAAGACAGCACACGGAAGCAACGCCGCTGCCACCGCCGCTGCCAAGAACAAGCCAGGGAAAACAGGACCGTTTATGAAATTCCGATTATTGCGCTTGGGATTGAAAGAGACTAAACAAAGAGGATCACCACTCCCACCCCCGTTGGTTCTAATTCCCTCTGCCTTTTTGAACTCCTGCAAGAGACAAAGAAAAAATGATTCAGAATCCAACATCGTCGCCGGCCGTATGATCCGCCCCGGCCCGCCGGCTTGCCTACCAGTCTTCCGGACAGTCGGGCCCGTTGTGCGACGAGGCCTGGCCGTTGACCCAGATGCCGATGCAGCGCCGGCTTTCGTCCGCGGCATCCATCAGCGCCCAGCCGATCCCCCGCGGCTCGGGGCCTTGGGCCGGCGTGACCTGGTGCAGGTTGTCGGCCCACTGGGACTCGCTCAAGTCCAAAAACTCGCCCAGCTCGGCGATGCTGGTCGGAAAGCCTTCGTGCGTCATCTGGTACATGGCCACGGCCGAGCTCAAGCTGCGCCACAACACGTCCGCCCGGGCCACGTCGCGGCGCTGGGCCATTCCGGAGTACGTGGAAACGCCCAGGCCGGCCAAGGTGCCGACGATGAACATCACCATCAGGAGCTCCAGCATGGTGAAGCCCCGCTGGTCTTTCGCCAACCGCTGCACCCGGTTGCGCACCTGTCGCATGGCCACGTTCCCTTCCTCACTGCAAGGCGTCTGCAGGGGGCGTGCGAGCGCGACAGCGAACCAAACTTGTGTTTTTTCGAATTATTTTGTCTGCACTCGTGGGATCTAATCGCGGTGAGTGATACGGCTCCCCCAACCCCCGTGCGACACATTTCAAGGCGCGGCCGGGGACTCCTGCAAAGAGGTCAAAAAAATTTCAAAAAGATCCGGCCAACCAGGCCCAGACGCCCACCGCCGCGGCGGCCAGGAAGGGGCCGAAAGGGATGGGCTTTTTGGCTTCGTGACGGCCCGTGCGGATGAGGATGAGGCCGGTGGCGGCGCCCAGGGCGCTGGCGCCGAACAGCGTATAGAGCACGCCCAAAGGCCCAACGAAGGCGCCGATCATGGCTAGAAACTTCGCGTCGCCCATGCCCATGCCGCCGCGGCTGACGAGGACGATGACGAAGATCAGCCCGTACCCCAGCGCCGCGCCGTAGACGGCGGGCCAGATCGTCACCGGGCCGGCGCCCGCCAGCGCGAAGACCAGGCCGGCCGCCAGGCCGATGAGGTTGACGCTGTTGGGCAGCAGCATGTGCTCCAAGTCAATGACGGCCATGACCAGCATGAGGGAAGCGAAGACGGCGCCCTGGGCCAGCAGCGGCCAGTCGGGCGCGGCCCGGAACCAGCCCGTGGCCAGCGCGTAGGCGCCCGCGAAGGACAAACCGGCAAGCAGCTCGATGAAGGTATATCGCCACGGCACCGGCGCGCCGCAGTGGCGGCACCGGCCCCGCGACAGCAGGTGACTGAAAACCGGAATCAGGTCGGCCGGCGTCAGCCGGGTGCCGCACGCAGGGCAGGACGAGCCCGGCGACACGATGGACATGCCCCGCGGCACCCGGTACGACACGGCGCCGAGAAAACTGCCCACGACCAGCCCGAGCAGAAACATGAAAATGCTTAGAAACCAGTGCTGCAAACCCGCCATGCCACTCCCGCAACGTCTGCGCCAAACAGAACCGAATGCCGCACGGCGCCCCCTCCCGGCGAAAATCATCCATTTCGCGGGTAGCACAGGCCTCCGCCCGGGCAGTACCATCAGTATACCGGGCCCGGCAACGACAGGGCAACCGACCGTTGCCAAAAATTTGGAGGTGCGAGCATGAATTTGCACAAGCGCGAGAACCACGGCGCGGCCAAGCCGGCGCATGCGGCGCTGCTGCTGGCCCTTCTGCTCCTGGGCGCCGCCGTGTTCACGCCCACCCCGGGCCACGCCCGCGACGCCTCGCCGGGCCGGGATTTGGGCGGCGGACTGGGCTACACCTTGCCCGTGCAGCCCATCGTCGACATCGTTGACTTTGACGGGATGCCCTAGCAGCCACCGGCCCGGCCGCCGGCCCACGGTGCTCCCGGCGGCCGGCGCCGGCATGGGAAGAAGAGCGAAGAAGGGCGCCCGCTGTGTCGGGCGCCCTTCTCGGCCGGGATGTTCCGGGCCGACGACGCGTCGTCCGGCCAGACACGTCGCAGCCATTGACTCACAAGGCGCAGGTCCTTTGATCAATCGATCTTGACCCGCAACGACGTCATCTCGCCCGCCCGGACGGCCACGTTGTCGACTCGGTACGCTTGGCTCGTGCCGTGCAAGGCTTCCTCCAATCGGACTTCGATCCAATAGTTGTCCCCGGGTTCGAGGCCGAAGAATCGGGCGATACCGTCGTAGGGGACAAAGTACACGCCGAAGCCGCCGCCCGTGCGGTTGTACGCGACGGCCTGCTGGCCCCGCCATAGGGTGACGTCGGCGCCGGCAATCGGTATCGGTTCGTCATCGACAGTGTAGTAGACGAACACTTCGATATCGCCCCGCGGGCGCCCGTCCAGCCCTTCCGACAAGGCCCGCTCCAGGTTGATGCGGCCATGCCCCAGCTGCTGGAACCGATAGCCTTCCTTGAAGTCCGCCGTGCGTTCCAGCAAGTCTTTAATCTGCGCGGGCGTCGCGTCCGGGTACAGCTGCCGCAGGATCAGCGCCGCGCCAGCCACGTGCGGCGTGGCCATGGACGTGCCTGAAGCCCAGGCGATGCGATTCTGGTTGTACGCCGAGAAGATGTCGTAGCCGGGAGCCGCGACGGAGATGTGTTCCCCGGTAGTGGAAAAGTCGGTCTTGTCGTCGTGCGCGTCGGTCGCGCCCACCGCGATGACGCCTTGGTAGGCCGCGGGATAGCGAATGGCCTCATTGGACGTGTTGCCCATCGCGGCCACCACGACGACGTTGCGGTCCAGCGCGAAGTTGATGGCGTCTTGCAGCGCCAGGGAATAGACCGCACCGCCCAGGCTCATGTTGGCCACGTCCGCCGGCGGCAGCGGCAGCCCCGCAATGGTCGGGTCGGCCGCCACCAGCAGACCGACAGCGACGTCAAAATTGCTGGCGGTGTCTTCGTTGAAGACGCGGATGGGCAAAATGAGCGCGTCGGGCGCGATGCCGATGAAACCGCGCCCGGCGTGATACGCCCCCGCGGCAATGCCCGCCACGTGGGTGCCGTGGCCGTTCCAGTCGTCCGTCTCGTCGCTCTCGTGGCCGGGATTGTAGCCCGGCAGCACTTTGCCGCCCAGGAACGGATGGTCCGCCTGCACGCCGGTGTCGATAACGGCGAGAATGGTGCCTTCACCGGTCAGGCCCCGCTCCCACGCGGCTTCCGCGCGGATAGACCGCAGGCCGTACTGCCACTTGTTGTAATCGGACCCGGGTTCGTAGATGGAATCAAACTGGTCGGGTCCAAGCCCGAGATCGGCGGCTTCAAGAACCCGGACGTCCTGTACGGGCAGCGAGTACATCTTGAAGTTGGCCTGGGCGTAGCGGACGCCGGGCTCGCCCCGCAGCGAACGCATGGCGTCCGTCAGCGAGCGCGTCTTGTCGCGCAGTTCCAGCTGCGCGAGGCCGATTTCCGGCACGTAGTTCTTCAGCTCGGCATCAAGGCGCGCCGCGACGCGCCGGGCCACCTCTTCGGACTCCACGCCCACCAGCATCTCGCCGGGCACGTGGGCGGCCAGGTCGG
>QGSR01000228.1 GCA_003387805.1 Bacillota bacterium
AGCCCCGGGGGGGCAGGGTGCGGCCCGCCCCGGAGGAGGGGGGGGGTGGGGGCCGCCCCCCCCGGGAAAGGCCCGCAAGGCGGGGGGGAAGGGGGGGGTGGGGGCGGCCGGGGGGGGGGGGGGGCGGGCGCCCGCCGGCGCCGCCGGTGACATGGAGCTCATCGACACCCACGCCCATCTGGACCACGAATGGTTCGACGACGACCGGGACGCGGTGGTGCAGCGGGCGCTGGCGGCCGGCGTCGTCACCATCGTCACCATCGGCGCGGACGTGCCTACCAGCGAGGCGGCCGTGCAGCTGGCCGAGACGTATCCGTCCGTCTACGCGGCGGTCGGCATTCATCCGCACGACGCGAAGACCGCGGATGAGGCCGCGTACCGGCGCCTGAAGGAGCTGGCGGCCCACCCGAAAGTGGTGGCCGTGGGCGAGATCGGGCTGGACTACTACTACGACTTCTCGCCGCGGGAGGTGCAGCGGGAAGTGTTCGTGCGCCAGCTGCAGCTGGCCCGGGAGACGGGCCTGCCCTTCATCATTCACAACCGCGACGCGTCGGAGGACGTCATGGCCGTCCTGCGGGAGCACGCCCGGGGGCTGCCCGGCGTGCTGCACTCGTTCACCGGCGACGCGGCCATGGCGGCGGAGTGCATGGAGATGGGCTGGCACATCTCCCTGGGCGGCATGTTTACGTTCAAGAACGCGGGCGCGGTGCGCGACGCGGTGGCGGAGGTGCCGCTGGAGCGCATCCTGCTGGAAACCGATGCGCCGTATCTGACGCCGGTGCCGCTGCGGGGCCGGCGCAACGAGCCGGCCTACGTGCGGCACGTGGCGGAGTTTCTCGCCGCGGAGCGGGGGCTGGACGTGGCGGAGGTGGCCCGGGTCACCACGGCCAACGCGCGGCGGCTGTTCCACCTGCCGGACGGCCGCGTTCGGAATTGAATTGACAACAGGTGCCGCCTCTAGTACAACAAGGAAGGCGGGCGAGGCCGCATGGAAGGGCGGCCTCGGCTCACCGTTTCGGTCGTTAAAGTGGAATGCAAGGAGCGAGCTGCCATGTCCGGACTGGCCATCGTCGGTGCGCAGTGGGGCGACGAGGGCAAAGGCAAAATCGTCGATTACCTGGCCGCGGAGGCGTCCGTCGTCGTCCGCTACGCGGGCGGCAACAACGCCGGCCATACGGTGGTGGTGGACGACAAAACCGTCCGGCTGCACCTGGTGCCGTCGGGCATTCTCTACCCGAACGTGACGTGCGTCATCGGCAACGGCGTCGTGCTCGACCCGGAAGTGCTGGCGGACGAGCTGGACCGGCTGGCCGGGCAGGGCGTGGATACGAGCCGGCTGCGCATTTCCGATCGCGCCCATTTGCTGATGCCGTACCACCGCGACCTGGACCGGCTGGAGGAGGAAGCCCGGGGGGAACACCGCCTGGGGACCACGGGCCGGGGCGTCGGTCCCGCCTACGTGGACAAGGCGGCCCGGGACGGCATCCGCACGGCGGATCTGGCCGACCCCGAAGGGCTGCGGCGGCGACTGGAGGCGGTGGTGCCGCGCAAGTCCGCCCTCCTGCAAAAGCTGTACGGCCATCCGGGCTACACCGTGGACGAGATGTACGACTACTGCATGCGCCATGCGGAGCGGCTGCTGCCCCTTCTGGTGGACGCGGGGCGGCTGGTGCAGGAGGCCCTGGCCGAGGGACGCAAAGTGCTGTTTGAAGGCGCCCAGGGCATCATGCTGGACGTGGACCACGGCACGTATCCGTACGTCACCGCGTCGTGGCCCACCGCGGGCGGCATCGCCCCGGGCGTCGGCGTGGGCCCCGGCTGCGTCGGCAACGTGGCGGGCGTGGTCAAAGCCTACACCACCCGGGTGGGGTTCGGCCCGTTCCCCACGGAGCTCACCGACGAGGTGGGCGACCTGATCCGAGAGCGCGGAGTCGAGTACGGCACCACCACGGGCCGGCCGCGGCGCTGCGGCTGGCTGGACCTGGTGCAGCTGCGCTACGCGGTGCGCGTCAGCGGCATCCGCCAAATCGTGCTGACGAAGCTGGACGTGCTCAGCGGGCTGGACCCGGTGCGCATCGCGGTGGGCTACGAGATCGACGGGCGGCGGGTGGACACGTTCCCGGCGTCGCTGGCCGAGCTGTCCCGGGCCCGGCCGATTTACGAAGACTATCCGGGCTGGACCGAAGATTTGAGCGGCGTCACGGAGCCGGACGAGCTGCCCGCGGCGGCCCGGGCGTACATCCGCCGCATCGAGGAGCTGGCGGGCGTGCCCGTGGTGCGGGTGTCGGTGGGCCCCGGGCGGGCCCAGACGCTGGCCACGGGCCCGTTGCTCTGGTAAAATATGGAGCGGCGCGAGAAACGGGGTGCGAAACGTTGCGGATGGTTCGATTCGTGCTGGCCGTGGCCTCGGCGCTGGCGCTGGTGATGTTTGTCGGGGCGAGCGTGCCGTCGCTGGCCCGGGAGGCCGCCTTGCCGGAAGACGCAGGCGATTCTCCCTTCCGCTACTGGCCGCTGGCCGACGGCAACCGGTGGCGGCTGGCGGGCTCGGGCGTGGAATTCGAGTACGCCGTGGTCGAGCTGGAGCCGGGCCGGTACCGGGTGGACACGCTGGTCAACGATTTCCCCGTCCAGCGGGAGTATTACCACGCCGACGAGGCCGGCTGGATTGCGACGCTGCGGGAGATGCCCGCGGGCTCCTTCCCGCTGGAGCCGCCCCAGCTCTTCCTGCCGGCGCCCCTGGTTCCCGGCCGCGAGTGGACGTGGGAAGGCGAAATCATGCCGGGCCTGGCCGTGACCGCCCGGTTCGCCGTGCTGGACCCCGAGACGGTGGAAACGCCCGTGGGCGTGTTTGAAACGGTGCCCGTCCTGGCCACGGTGTCCGTGGCCGGCGAGACGTCCGGCGTCATCCGGTGGTACGCGGAAGACGTGGGCGTGGTCCGGCAGCAAGAAGCCTTGTCGGCGGGCGAGCAGGCGGCGCTGCTGGACGTGTACTTGGTGGAGTACGCGGTCCATTGAGCCGCGGCCGGCCCGGGCCGGCCCAGCGAACTGCGGCGCGCCGCCGTTCGCGCGCCAACGAAGACGCTGGTTGACGACACGCCTTCGGCCTGCTATAATGAACCATGCAGCAGGCGAGGGCAGATAGCTCAGCCGGTTAGAGCGCTACGCTCACATCGTAGAGGTCGGGGGTTCGAGTCCCTCTCTGCCCACCAGGTGAAAACGCCCTCCGGAAGCCGATTTCCGGAGGGCGTTGTTCTTTTGGTAGCTCCGAACGGGCCCTATTTTGCGGCCAAACTGCGGCCATTCGCGACGTGCTCAGATTGACGCCATGAACTCGTCCATGTAATCGGCCGCCTCCTCGTCCATTCCAGGGAGCAGGTGGCCGTAGAGGTCGTAGGTGATTGTGATCCGTTCGTGTCCCAGACGCTTGGAGATCGTCTTGATGTCGACCTTTCGGGCGATCAGCATGCTGGCGTGGGTGTGCCGAAACGTGTGGAGTGTAACGCCGGTGAGTAAATCCTGTTCCTCCAGTTGCGCCTGGCGGCCGTCCGGCAACACGATCTGGTAACCCGCTTCGACGGGCGTACTGGTGGGCAGGTTGGGCCCGTTTAGTCGCGCGGTCTCGTCAGGGTCGACGCCCAGCCGTTGCGCGGCCAGGATGACCGCCGCCCGGTTCAGGATACGTCGGAGGTCGCGCCGGAGAACGTGGTTGCGTGACATGAAGCCGCCCACTCTGTTGGTGAAGACTAGGTTTGTCTTAGCAGCGAAGCCCGGGAGCACGTTCTCGGCGATCTTCCTCTGCGACTCCACCCAGCGC
>QGSR01000016.1 GCA_003387805.1 Bacillota bacterium
CCGCCACCGCCCGCCGGGACGGGTGGACCTGGATGTCGCTGAAGCCCACGTCGTCTGCCGCCGGCAAGGCGAATGCCTCGGCCAGCATCTCCGCCAGCTCGGCCCGGGTCAGGGGCCGGCGGGCGGTCGGCTCGGGCACGCGGCCGGAAGCGGGCCCGGAGCTGGAACCGGGCGCCGTCGCAACGCCGGCCGTCGGCGCGGCCGGCCCGGGCCTGGTGGCCGCCGGCCTTTCCGCGCCGGCCCCGGAAGCGGGCGGGAGCTGCGGGCCGGCATCGACGGCGGCGGCGGGTCCGGCCGGCGCCGCGCCGTCGCCGAAGAGGCCCGACGCGCCGGCCATCAGGGCGGCCGCCAGCACCAAGGCCGCGGCCAGGGGCGCGGCCTTCTTTATGCTGAATCGGAGCATGGTCGTCATCCTTTCCGCGATTCAGGAAGGGCACACGTATCGCTCATGGCTATTTTCGTGGCCGCCTTCCCGCACCCTTCATGCAAGTCCCGGCACCGCCGGCGGCATCCTCCCGCGCTGGCGTTTTGTGGATCGGCCCGCCGCCATCGTGCTATACTGAACGCAGTTCGCGCGGGAACCGTGCAGGCTGGAGGCGAGCGGACATGTCCCACCGGCGGGAAAAAGTCGTCCTGATCGATGCGTACACCTTGATCCACCGGGCCTTCTACGCCCTGCCGCCGCTGCACACCTCGGGCGGGGAGCCGACCAACGCGGTGCTGGGCTTTGCCAACATGCTGCTGGCGCTTTTGGACGAAGAGCGTCCGGAGTACGTGGCCGTCGCCTTTGACCGCTCGGGCCCGACTTTTCGCGACGAGATGTTTGACGAATACAAGGCGCAGCGGCCGTCCATGCCGGAGGAGCTGCGCCCCCAGATCGCCCGGGCCGAGCAGTTTCTCGAGGCCATGAACATCCCGGTGTTCGGCCGGCAAGGATACGAAGCCGACGATATGATCGGCACGCTGGCCCGGCAGGCCCGGGAGAAGGGTCTGGACGTGCTCATCGTCACCGGCGACCGGGACCTGTTGCAGCTGGTAGACGAGCGGGTGCACGTGCTGGTCACCCGGCGCGGCATCCGGGACATGCAGCGCATGGACCGGGAGGGCGTCATCGCGGCGCTGGGCGTGCCTCCGGAGCGGGTGACGGACCTCAAGGGCCTCATGGGCGACGCGTCGGACAACATTCCGGGCGTGCCCCGAATCGGCCCCAAGACGGCCGTCAAGCTGCTGCAGGAGTACGGCACGCTGGAGAACGTGCTGGCCAACGCCCACGCCATCAAAGGGCAGGTGGGCGAAAACTTGCGGGCGTACGCCGACCAGGCCCGCCTCAGCAAAGAACTTTCCATTATTAAGACCGACGCGCCGGCCCGGTTTGACGAAGACGCGCTGCGCCGCCGGCCGCCGAACATGGAAGCCCTGACGGAACTGGCGGCGCAGCTGGAGTTCCGCACCTTGCTGGAGCGCATCCGCAAGCAGGCGGGCGCCGCAGAAGAAAGCGGCGGCGCGGACGGAAAGGCGGCGGCAGGGAGCCCTCCGGAACCGGCCGCGGCCGGCGCCGAGGTGGTGCGGGAGGCGGGCGCGCTGGAGCGGGCGTGTGCCCTGCTGGCCCGGGCGGAGGAGCCGCTGGTGGTGGCCGCGCTGGCGTCGGACGAAGACGCCATGCGGGCGGACATTATCGGCGTTTTGCTGGCCGCCGGGTCCGGCCGCTTCTACGTGCCGCTGGGCCACCAGGGCGCGGCCGCGGGCCCGCAGCTGCCTTGGGACCAGGTGCGGGCCGCCCTCACGCCGCTGCTGGAGGACGGGGCCCAACCGAAGTGGTGCCACGACGCCAAGCGGCTCAGGACGCTGCTGCGCCGGGCCGGCACGGAGCTTTTGGGCGTCACCGTGGACACGATGCTCGCGTCCTATCTCGTCAACCCCGAAGGCAGCCACGATCTGCCCGACGCGTCCATGCGCTGGCTGGACCGGTTCGTGCCCACGTGGAAGCAGCGGCTCGGCGACGCGGGCGCGGGCCGCAAAGCCGCCGACGCGGCGGCGCTGCCGCCCGAGGCCGCGGCCGCGGGGCTGGCCGAGGAGGCCGACGTCATCCGGGAGCTGGCTCCGGCGCTGGAGCGGCGCCTGCGGGCCGACGGCCTTTGGGAGCTGTACGAGGGCATCGAGCTGCCGCTGGTGGACGTCTTGCTGGATATGGAAATGCAGGGCGTCCGCATCGACGTGGACTACCTGGCGCGGCTGTCCGGCGAGCTGGACGGGCAGATTCAGGAGCTGGCCGCGTCCATTTACGAGCTGGCGGGCCAGGAGTTCAACATCAACTCGCCCAAGCAGCTCAGCGCGATTTTGTTCGACAAGCTGGGCCTGCCGGTGGTCAAACGCACGAAAACCGGGCCTTCCACGGATCAGGAAGTGCTGGAGACCCTGGCCGAGCAGCACGAACTGCCCCGAAAGCTCCTGGAGTACCGCCAGCTGACCAAGCTGAAGAGCACGTACATCGACGCGCTGCCGGCCCTGGTGCACCCGGAAACGGGGCGGGTGCACACCCACTTCAACCAGACGGTGGCGGCCACGGGCCGGCTCAGCAGCACCAATCCGAACCTGCAGAACATTCCCGTGCGCACCGAGCAGGGCCGCCGCATCCGCAAGGCGTTCATCCCGTCGGAGCCCGGCTGGGTGCTGCTGAAGGCCGACTACTCGCAGATCGAGCTGCGGGTTTTGGCCCACATTTCCGGCGACGAGACCTTGATTGAGGCGTTCCGCCGGGGCGAGGACATTCACACCCGCACGGCCGCGGAAGTGTTCGGGCTGGACCCGGCCGAGGTGACGCCCGAGCGGCGGGAAGCGGCCAAAGCCATCAACTTCGGCATCGTGTACGGGATCAGCAGCTTCGGCCTGGCCAAAGGCACGGGCCTCAGCCAGGAGGACGCGCAGCGCTACATCGACGCCTACTTCGCCCGCTACCCCGGCGTCAAACAGTACATCGAGAAGATCAAGGCCGTGGGCCGCGAGCAGGGGTACGTGACCACGCTGTTCAACCGGCGGCGCTACCTGCCGGATCTGAAGAGCCGCAACTTCGCCCGGCGCAGCTTCGCGGAGCGCACCGCGATGAACACGCCCATTCAGGGCAGCGCGGCGGACATCATCAAGCTGGCCATGGTGGCGGCTCATCGGCGCCTGAAAGAGGAGGGGCTTCAGGCCCGCCTGCTGCTGCAGGTCCACGACGAGCTGGTGCTGGAGCTGCCCCGGGAGGAAGTGCCGCGGGCCGCGGCCCTCATCCGCGACTGCATGGCCAACGTGGTGGAGCTGGCGGTGCCGCTGGTGGTGGACATCGAGCAAGGGCCCAACTGGCTGGAAACGGAGCGTGTGCCCGGCCATGCCTGAGCTTCCCGAGGTGGAGACGGTGCGGCGGCAGCTGGCGGCGGTGCTGCCGGGCCGGCGCATCGCCGGCGTGCGGGTGCGGCTGGCGCGGGTGCTGCAAAACGCCTCGCCGGAGGAGCTGGCGCGGCGGACGGCGGGGCGGGTTTTCGGCCCGCCCGGGCGGCGGGGCAAGTATTTGCTGCTCCCGCTCTTCCGGGCCGGCGGCGCGTCCGGGTCCGGCCCGGGGGCACGCGCGGGTGCCGAGGAGGCCGGCGCGCGGCTGATCGTCCATCTGCGCATGACGGGCCGCCTGACGGTGGAGCCCGCCGGAGAGCCCGAAACGCCTTACACGCGGGTCGCGTTCTCCCTGGACGACGGTCAGGAACTGCGCTTCGCCGACGTGCGGACCTTCGGCACCATCCACCTGGTGGAGGACGGCCAGGAAGGCGGCCCGGCGGGTCTGGCCGCGCTGGGCCCCGAGCCTCTGGCGGACGAGTTCACGCCCGAGGTGCTGGCCGCGGCGCTGGCCGGCCGCCGGGCGCCCGTCAAGGCCGTGCTCTTGGATCAGCGCCGGGTGGCGGGCCTGGGCAACATTTACGCCGACGAGGCGCTGTTCGCCGCGGGCATTCATCCCCAGCGGCCCGCGGGCGGGCTGGCCCGGGCGGAGGTGGAGCGGCTGCACGAGGCGATTCGGACCGTGCTGGCGCGCGCCTTGGCCGAGGGTGGCACCACGTTCCGCGACTACGTCAACGGCCGGGGCCAGCCCGGCGGCTTCCAGGCCTACTTGCAGGTCTACGGGCGGGCGGGCCGGCCGTGCCCGCGCTGCGGCGCCGCGATTGCGCGCCTGCGGGTGGCGGGAAGGGGGACCCACGTTTGCCTGACGTGTCAGACGTGAGCCGGCCGGCGGCCCGCCGCGGCATCGTGGCGGGCCTGACGGGCGGCATCGCCAGCGGCAAGTCCACCGTGGCCCGCATGTTCGCGGAGCTGGGCGCGGCCGTGGTCAGCGCGGACGAAATCGCCCGCGAAATCGTCGAGCCCGGGCAGCCGGCGTGGGAGGAGATTCGCGGCGCCTTCGGCGACGAGGTGCTGAACCCTGACGGCACGCTGAACCGCCGGCGGCTGGGCGCCATCGTCTTCGCGGACGAGGCCCGGCGGCGCCGGCTGGAGCGCATCACCCATCCTCGCATTCGCGAGGTGATGGCTCGCCGCATTGAGGACCTGGCGGCGGGCGGGACGCCCGTCATCGCCGAAATCCCGCTGCTGTTCGAAAGCGAGGCCAGCCTCTCGCTGGTGGACGTGGTCATCGTGGTGTACGCCGACCCGGAGCTGCAGCTGGAGCGGCTCATGGCCCGAGACGGTCTCGGCCGGGAGCAGGCCGAGGCCCGCATGGCCGCGCAAATGCCCATCGAGGAGAAGGTCATGCGCGCCGACTTCGTCATCGACAACGACGGCGACCTGGAGCGGACCCGGGCCCAGGTCCGGCGGGTGTGGGAAGAGCTGGCGCGGGCCGGCCGGGACTGACCGGGGCCGGCCGGCGCCGGGCATGGCGCGGCGGAACGCGGCATACGAATGGGCCGGGACGGCCGGGAGGATGGCTGTATTGACCGACAACAGCCACGCGAGCAAAGTTCTATGGTTGGCGCTGGCGCTGGTGCTGCTGGCCGCCGCGCTCTTCAAACCGGCCTTGCGGCTTCTGTTTGCCATCGACTACACGGAGGAGATCGCCGCGGCCGCGGCGGCCTACGGGCTGGATCCGCTCTTGGTCGCTGCGGTGGTCAAGGTCGAAAGCGGCTTCAACGAACGGGCCCGCTCTCCCAAAGGCGCCCTGGGGCTCATGCAGGTCATGCCCGAGACGGGCGCGTGGGTGGCCCGGCAGCTGAGCTGGCCCGAATTTCATCCCGACATGCTCTACGATCCCGAGCGGAACCTGACCATCGGCACATGGTATTTGCGCCACCTGGCCAACACCTTCGACGGCAACCTGGTGGTGGCCCTGGCGGCGTACAACGCCGGCCAGACCCGGGTCCAACAGTGGCTGGCGGAGCAGCGCTGGGACGGCCGGGAGGAGACGCTGGCGGACATCCCCTTCGGCGAAACCCGCCGATACGTGCGACGGGTGCTGGACACGATGGATACGTACATCTGGCTGTACGACCACGGCCGGGAGCAGGTTTCGAATCCGGCCGAATCGAACTAAACGGCAAGGCGGCGGAAGCGGCCGCCCAGCGGCGGGCCTGCCGCCGGGGCAAGGGAGGGCCCGGTGTGGGCATGGAATTGCGTTCGCTGGCCGACGTGGCGGCGTTCCGGGTGGACCAGACCCAGCGGTTTCACTCGGCTACCCATGAAGAAATCGCCGCAGGCGCTACGGCCGACATCTACTTCGTGAAGACGCTGCAAGTGCTGCGCCATTTGGGCCTGGAGGAGAAGCGGGTCACCGCCGAGATTTTTCCGCGCCGGGGCGGCGTTTTGGCCGGCGTGGAGGAAGTGCGGCAGCTGCTGGAGGGCAAAGGCGTCGAGGTGTGGGCGTTGCCCGAGGGGGCCGAGTTCGGGCCCAAGGAAGTGGTCATGCGCATCGAGGGCCCCTACGGGCGCTTCGGGCTGTACGAGACGGCGCTCCTGGGCATGCTGGCCAGCGCCACCGGATGGGCCACCGCGGCGCGGGAGGTCAAGGACGCGGCGGGGGACAAGCCCGTGGTCTGCTTCGGCGCGCGGCACGTGCATCCGGCGGTGGCCTCGGTCATGGAACGGGCGGCCATGATCGGCGGGGCCGACGGCGCGGCGTCCATCCTGGGCGCGAAGCTCCTGGGCCGCGAGCCCGTCGGGACCATGCCTCACGCGCTGTTTCTCATCGTGGGCGACTCGGTGGAGGTGGCCCGGGCGTACGACGCCGCGATGCCGCCCGAGTCCCCCCGCACGGTGCTGGTGGACACGTTCAAGGACGAAGCCGAGGAGAGCCTGCGGGTGGCCGCGGCCCTGGGGGACAAGCTGGAGGCCGTGCGGCTGGACACGCCGGGCGAGCGGGGCGGCGTCACCCCGGCTTTGGTGGCGGAAGTACGGGCCCGGCTGGATCTGGCGGGCTACGGGCACGTCAAGATCATGGTGTCCGGGGGCATCACGCCCGAGCGCATTCCCGAGCTGTCCGCGGCCGGGGCCGACATGTTCGGCGTGGGCAGCTACATCTCCCGGGCCGCGCCCATCGACATGACCATGGACATCAAGGAAGTCGAAGGGCGTCCCGTAGCCAAGCGGGGGCGCATCCCGGGGCGCACGCCGGCGGAACGGCTGGAGAGGGTGCTTTGAGGGCAGGATTTCGCCGACAGAAAACGAATTAACGTGGATATTTGAGAGATTCGTCGCACGAAGCGTGACTGTTCCTGCGTCGTCGCAACGAATCGGCTGAAGGAGGAACCGCCGTTGGCCCCTCTGTTGTCCGTGCGAGGACTGAAAACGTACTTTCAATCCGAGGACGGCCTCGTGCCCGCCGTGGACGGCATCAGCTTCGACCTGGAGCGAGGCGGCGCGCTGGGCATCGTCGGCGAGTCCGGCTCCGGCAAGAGCGTGACGTCTCTGTCCATCATGCGGCTCATCCCGTCCCCGCCCGGGAAGATCGTCGCCGGCGAAATTTTGTTCGAAGGCGAAGACTTGCTCAAGAAGTCCGAGGCGGAGATGCGCAAAATTCGCGGCAATGATATTTCTATGATTTTCCAGGAGCCCATGACGTCTCTGAACCCGGTCTTCACTGTCGGCGACCAGATCATGGAAGCCATCATGCTCCACCAGAGACTGGACAAGAAAGCCGCCCGGGAGAAGGCCATCGAAATGCTGAAGCTGGTGGGCATTCCGGAGCCGCAGCGTCGCGTGGACGAGTACCCGCACCAGCTGTCGGGCGGCATGCGGCAGCGGGTCATGATCGCCATGGCGCTGTCGTGCAACCCGAAGCTGCTCATCGCCGACGAGCCCACCACGGCGCTGGACGTGACCATTCAGGCCCAGATTCTGGACCTGATGCGGAAGCTGCGCGAGGAGCTGGGCACGGCCATCATCTTGATTACGCACGATTTGGGCGTCATCGCGGAGATGGTGGAAGAAGTCATCGTCATGTACGCGGGGCAGATCGTGGAGCGCACGGACGTGCGGTCTTTGTTCCGCAGCCCGAAGCACCCGTATACGGAAGGGCTGCTGGGCTCCCTACCGAAGCTGGGCCAGAAGACCGAGCGGCTGCAGACCATCGAGGGCGTCGTCCCCAGCCCGTTCAACATGCCCGAGGGCTGCCGGTTCCACCCCCGGTGCAAGTACGCGCGGGACATCTGCGCGGTGGAGCAGCCGGAACTTCTGAAGCTGGCGGAAGGCCACGAAGCGGCGTGCTTCATCCACACGGACTACAAGTCGATGCGGGAGAAGGTGGGTTAACGTGGCGATGCAGCAGGCACAGCCGGCCGCCTCGGCGGAAACGCCGCTGTTGCAGGTCAAAAACCTCGTCAAGCACTTTCCCATCACGCGCGGCGTGGTGTTTTCCCGCCAGGTCGGGGCCGTCAAGGCCGTGGACGGCGTCAGCTTCGACATCAAGCGCGGCGAGACGCTGGGGCTGGTGGGGGAGAGCGGCTGCGGCAAGTCGACGACGGGCCGGGTCATTTTGCGGCTGATTGAGCCCACGTCGGGCCAAGTCTTGTTTCAGGGGCAGGACATCACGCAGTACAACCGCAAGCAAATGCGGGAGCTGCGCAAGAAGATGCAGATCATTTTCCAGGACCCGTACGCGTCGCTGAACCCCCGCATGACCGTCGGCGACATCATCGCGGAGCCGCTGCTCATCCACGGCCTGGCCGGCCGGCGCGAGCGCGAGAAGCGGGTGCAGGAGCTTTTGGACGTGGTGGGCCTCGCGTCGTACCACGCCCGGCGCTACCCCCACGAGTTCAGCGGCGGGCAGCGGCAGCGCATCGGCATCGCGCGGGCGCTGGCGGTCAATCCCGACCTCATCGTATGCGACGAGCCCGTGTCGGCTCTGGACGTGTCCATCCAGGCCCAGGTCATCAACTTGCTGGAGGACTTGCAGAAAGAGTTCGGCCTGACCTACCTGTTCATCGCGCACGACTTGGCCGTCGTGGAGCACATCAGCGACCGGGTGGCCGTGATGTATCTGGGCAAAATCGTGGAGATGGCGGACAAGGAGGAGCTGTACGCCAACCCGCTGCACCCGTACACCCAGGCGCTCTTCTCGGCCATTCCCGTTCCGGACCCGGACGCGAAGCGGGAGCGCATCATTTTGCAGGGCGACGTGCCCAGCCCCATCAATCCGCCGTCGGGCTGCCGCTTCCACACCCGCTGCCCGTTCGCGGAGGCCATTTGCCGGGAGCAGGAGCCGGCTTTCATCGACGTAGGCGGCGGGCACCACGTGGCGTGCCATTTCGCGACGCCGGAGTACATCGCCGCGGGCCAAAATCCCACGCCGGCCAAGGCCGCCGAGCGGGCCAACCGCAACAAAGGCTCCGCGGCGTAGCGCGGCGCGCGCCGGCTGCCAGGCCCTTTCGGAAAGGCAGCGGCCCCGGACGACGTCCGGGGCCGCTTTTGTTTCCTTGCCGCGAACAGGTGCCGCCGCGACGGCCGCCGGCGGGGCCCGTCAGGCGCCGGCGGCGTGGGCGCGGATGCCGAAGACCCGCTCCGCGTTTTTCCAGTAAATCCATTCCAGAACGTCCGCGGGCAAGTCGATGCCCTGCAGCAGCGGCTCCCCGTCGGCGTCGGGATCGTCGATGGGCAGCGGGCAGACCGCGTCGGTCTCCCAAAACAGCTGGTGAATCCAGTAGCGCGACGTGTAGCGGTGCTCCTCGGGGTCTTTGATGGCCACCTGGTCGGTGCCGAACAAGATGCGGTCTTTGTACTTGGCGAAAAACGCCCGGGCCGCTTCGGGCTGCCGCCCCAGCTCCCGCACGATCCAGCGGGTGGCCGACGTGTCCACGTACATGTTCGGGTACCGGTCCAAGAGGGCGCCCAGCTGGTCCAGGTGTTCGGGATTGCCGCCCATGTGGGCCACGAGGATGGGGATGTCGGGATGTTTCTCCAGCCGGTCCGTCAGCTGCTTGTACTGCTCGGCCTTCGTCCCGTATTTCTTCACGTCCGTGTAGACCCGCTGGAACCATTTGTCGGGATCCGCCACGTGCACCAGCACGCCCAGCCCCTGCCGGCTGATCTCTTCGAACACCGGGTCCAGGCGCGCATCGTTCATCCGCAAATCGCTGCGGTCGTAAAAGCGGGGCGCGAACCACATTTTGATGAGGCGGGCGCCCGCGGCCGCGGCGTCCCGCACGATGCGCCGGTTCACCGCGGCGAACTTGTCGGGATCATCCGCATGGTCCCAGTTGATCCACGAGATGATGGACGTTTCGGGATAGCGGCGCTGCAGCTCCAGGCCCTCCTCCAGCGGGGCGATGAGGCCCAGCTTGCCGATGCCGTACAGCCGGGCCGCCTCAAACAGGGGGCCCGCCGCCTCGGGCGCCCACGCGTGGGTGTGGATGTCGACGATGGGGCCGTCGGTTTTGCGCCGCGGCGGCCGGCTGAAGCCTTCCGCCCGCGCCCGCTCCAAAAGTTTCGTGTCTGCCGTGCGTTTCATTCGTTTCGATCCTCCAGTCGCGTTCACGACTACATTCGCAGGCGGGCCTGGGAATCCTTGCCGGAACAATGATACAATAGTCCCGGCAGCCGTGGCGCGGTTTCACGGGAAGGCTGCGCGACCGCCGGCCGGGCGCCGGCGGCCACCAATCCGCGGCGGCCCTGCGGGCGCCGCGCCGAGAATGGGAGGCGGCAGAGGCTGTATGGAATATACGCGTTTCGGAACGACCGACATTGAAGTGTCCCGCATCGCGCTGGGCACGTGGGCCATCGGCGGCTGGCTGTGGGGCGGCACCGACGTGAAAGACTCCATCCGGGCCATCCACGAGGCGCTGGACTTGGGCATTACCACCATCGACACCGCGCCGGTGTATGGCTTCGGGCTGTCGGAGGAGATTGTGGCCAAGGCGCTGGCGGAAAAGCGCGTGCCCCGTGACCAGGTCGTCATCGCGACCAAGGCGGGCATGGACTGGGACGAGGAGGAAAACGTGTTCCGCAACTCCAAGCCCGAGCGCATCCGCGAGGAGATCGAGCAGAGCTTGCGGCGCCTGCAGACGGACTACATCGACATCTACCAGATTCACTGGCCCGATCCGGACACGCCCGTGGAAGATACCGCGGAGGCCATGCACCGGCTGCTCCAGGAGGGCAAGGTGCGGGCCATCGGCGTCAGCAACTATGACGTGGAGCAGATGGAACGGTGGCGCAGCGTCGCGCCGCTGCATTCCAACCAGCTGCGCTACAACTTGCTGGAGCGGGACATCGAGCAGGCGGAGCTGCCGTACTGCCGGGAGCACGGCCTGGCGCTGCTGGCCTACAGCCCGCTGGCCCGGGGGCTGCTGACGGGCAAGTACAACGAGGCCAGCACGTTCCCGGAGGGGGACAGCCGGGCCCGGGACCGCCGCTTCCAGGGCGAGACCGCGCAGCGGTACTACCGCATCATTCCAAAGCTGAAGGAGTACGCCGAAAGCCTGGGCAAGACGCTGGCGCAGCTGGCGGTGCGGTGGGTGCTGGATCAGCCCGGCGAGCCCATCGCTCTGTGGGGCGCTCGCCGGCCGGGGCAGATCGCCGAGGCGGCGGGCGTGCTGGGGTGGCAGCTGACGCCCGAGCAGCTGGCGGAGATTGATCGGATCGTCAGCGAGACGGAGTAGCCTCGGCTCCGCGGCCGTCACCGAAACGGTTGCGCGCGGCGCGCTGAATTGCAGAAGCTGCGCGGAACCGTTTCTTGTGGGGGTTGGAAAGTTGCCGACAAGCGAGCGCGCGATTTTCGCGAACTTGTGTATGGTTTGCGATGACGCGGGGCGTGTGCTGATGCAGAAACGCCTCAGTTCGTTCTGGCCCGGCATCGCGTTTCCGGGCGGGCACGTTGAACCCGGGGAGTCGTTCACCGAGGCGGTCATCCGCGAAGTGTACGAGGAGACGGGCCTGCGCATCCTCAACCCGGTGCTGTGCGGGGTCAAGCAGTTTCCCACGGCCGACGGCGCACGGTACGTGATTTTGCTCTACAAGGCGACGCAGTTTGCCGGGGAGCTGCAGCCTTCCGCGGAAGGCGAGGTCTTTTGGGTGCCCCGCGAGGAACTGCCCCGCCTGCCGCTGGCCAACGACCTGGCGGAAACGCTGCCGGTCTTTGAGAACGACGCCCTAAGCGAGCTCTATTACTACCACTCCGACGGCGAATGGAAAACGAAGCTTCTGTGAAAGCAAGAGCGGAGTTTGCAGCTTCTTCGACCTGCAAACTCCGCTCTTTCCTTGGTGCCCGGAGTGGGATTTGAACCCACACGGGTTGCCCCATACGGCCCTCAACCGTACGCGTCTGCCAATTCCGCCATCCGGGCGGGCTGCACCGTGGCCTGAAGGCGATGCCTCAGACATTGTAACACCGCCCGGGCCGGGAAGTCAACCGAATCCACCGTCACCGCTGTCGCCGGGAGGGCATATCGTGACAGCGGAAAACGGGAGGAGGCGGTGCAATGCGGGACGTTGTGAATCGGGGGGCGGTCCGGCGCGCCGCGGCCCGAGCGGCGGCGTCACTCCTGCTGGTTGCCGCGCTGGCTTCCGCGGCGGCGCCGGGCGGGGCGCCGCCGGGGCGGGAGCGGGGCCGGCTGTCGGAAGTGGTGCGGTCGGTCTTTTACGCGCCGCAGTACGTAGCCTTGGCGCTGGGCTTTTTCGAGGACGAGGGGCTGGAGATCGAGCTCAGCACGGCCTGGGGCGCGCACAACGGCATGGCGGCCCTCTTGTCCGGCGGCGTGGACATCGGCTTTTTCGGTCCTGAGGCCACGGTGTACGTGTACCGCCAGGGGGCGCCGGAGCCGGTGATCGGCTTCGCCCAGCTGACGCAGCGGGACGGATCCTTCTTGATGGCCCGCGGGCCAGTGGATTCGTTCAGCTGGGACGACGTGCGGGGCAAACTTATCGTCGGCGCCCGGAAGGGCGGGGTGCCGCAAATGGTGCTGGAATGGCTGCTGCGGGCCAACGGCATCGAGCCCTTTCGCGACGTGGGCATCATTACGCACCTGGAGTTCCCGGCGGCCGCCGGCGCCTTCGAGGGCGGCCTGGGGGACTACGTGGCCCAGTTTGACCCGGCCCTGACCCAGCTGCAGCGCAACGGCACGGGCACCATCGTCGTGTCTTTGGGCGCGGAGGCCGGCGACATCACGTACACCGTGTACCACGCGAAGCAAAGCTACATCGAGCGCCATCCCGACGTCATCGAGCGGTTCACCCGGGCCATTTACCGGGGCCAGCAGTGGGTGCATGTGCATACGTCGGAAGAAATCGGCCGGGTGGTGGCGCCGTTCTTTGCCGGCACCGACTTTGACGTGCTGGTGGAGGCCATCGAACGCTACCGCTCCATCGACGCGTGGACGCCGACGCCCGAGATTTCGTCCCGGGGGTTCGACATGCTGCAGCGGGTGATGATGGCGGCCGGCGAGCTGGACGGGCCGGTGCCCTTCGACGCCGTGATGACCAACGAGTTTGCGGTCCGGGTGCTGGAGAGCGCTGCGGAGTCTGCGGAGCACTGAGCGGCGCCGGGCGCCGGCTCGAGCCGGCCTCCGGCGGGGCGCGGGGGTGACACGGTGACAGCGGCGGTGGCGGTGCGGCGCGTTTCGCTCACGTACCATACCCCCGACGGGGAAACCCGGGTCATTGACAACATGTCGTTTCGGGTCGAGGAGGGCGAGTTCGTCAGCATCGTGGGCCCCAGCGGCTGCGGCAAGACCAGCCTGCTGTCCATGATCGCGGGCCTGGTCCGGCCCACCGCCGGGGAAGTGCTGGTGGGCGGCGCCTCGGTCACCGGGCCCGGCAGCAGTGTCGGCTACATGCTGCAGCAGGATCACTTGTTTCCTTGGCGCACCGTGCTGGACAACTGCCTGCTGGGCCTGGAGGTGCAGGGCCGCCGCACCGCGGCGGCCCGCCGCCGGGTGCTGAAAATGCTGGGCGACTACGGGCTGGGCGAGTTCGCCCACGCCTTTCCCGCCCGTCTTTCGGGTGGCATGCGCCAGCGGGCCGCGCTGGTGCGCACGCTGGCCCTGGATCCGAAGGTGCTGCTTTTGGATGAGCCCTTCTCGGCGCTGGACTACCAGACGCGCCTTAAGCTGCAGGAGGAAGTGAGCCGGATTCTCCGGCGGGAGCGGCGCACCGCGATTTTGGTCACCCACGACATCGCGGAGGCGGTGTCCATGGCCGACCGGGTGCTGGTGCTGTCCCGCCGGCCCGCCCGCCTGAAGCGGGAGTACGTCATCGATCTGCCCCAGCGGGGCTCGCCCGTGCAAGTGCGGGAAGCGCCCGAGTTCAGCCGCTACTTTCGCGACATTTGGAGGGATCTCGATGTCCACATCTGATCCCCCGCGCCCGGCGCCCGGCGCCGGCTCCCAGCCGTCGGCCGCCCACCGCCGCTACCTGCGCCGGCGCCGGCTCCGGTCGGTGCTCGTCGCCGCGACCCAGCTCGTGCTGCTCGTGGGCATCGTGGCCGGCTGGGAGTGGGCCGCCCGGACGGGCCGCCTCAATCCGTTCATTTTCAGCATGCCCAGCCGCATCTGGGAAACGACGGCCCGCATGACGACCCAGGGCGACTTGCTGGTGCACCTGGGCGCCACGGTGTCCCGTACGCTGCTCGGCTTCGGCCTGGCTACGCTCATGGGCGTGGCCTTCGCCTCGCTGTTGTGGTGGTTTCCGTTCTTGGCCAGGGTTCTGGATCCGTATCTGGTTGTACTTAACAGCGTACCGAAGGTTTCCCTGGGGCCTTTGTTCATCGTCTGGATCGGCATGAACGTCCGGTCCGTGCTGGCCATGACGGTGGCCATCTCCATCGTGGTCACCATCGTCATCCTGCACACCGCCTTTCGGGAGACGGACCCGAACAAAATTCTGCTGCTGCGGTCTTTCGGCGCCAGCCGCCGGCAAGTGTTCAGCAAAGTGGTGTTTCCCTCGGCGGTGCCCACGCTCATCGGCGCGGTCAAAGTCAACATCGGGCTGGCGTGGGTGGGCACCGTCATGGGCGAGTTTCTCGTGTCGGGCACGGGGCTCGGGTATTTGATCATCTACGGCGGGCGACGGGTTCACATTACGCAGGCGGTCAGCAGCATCTTG
>QGSR01000229.1 GCA_003387805.1 Bacillota bacterium
CGCGTAGTAGTTGGGCACGACGGCTTGGCTGCCTTGCTTGACCATGTGCAGATGGGCGGTCAGAAGCTCGCCGAACATGCGGTATTCCTCGGCTCGCTCCGCTTCCTCGAGATCCCCCTCCAGCGCTCGCTGTTTGCGGCGCAGCCGCTTCAGCGCCGTCTCCAGGCCGCGCGCCAGCCGGCGGCGCAGCGCGTCCTTTTCGGCCGCGGCCAGGCGGTGCGCGTAATACGCGTCCACGGCAGCGCACGGATCCGGCATGACCCGGACGCGCTCGGGCGCCACGTGGAGAGGCGGCATGCTCCAGAAGTCGGCGGGCAGGCCCCGCTCGTCCACGACCAGCACCGGGGCCGCGGAGCCGCTCGCCGCCGCGCGCGCGGCGGTGCGGGCCGCGTCGGCCAGCGCCCCGAGGGCGGCCCGTCCTTCGGACGTCAGCTCCGGGAGCGTCCCGTCCGCCGGCTCTCCGGGCAGTTCCGTCAGCCCGCCGACGGTCGCGGCGGGCGGGATGCCCGCGGCGAGGGCGATGTGCTTTGCCGCGAAGGGGCCGACGCCTTCCAGCGCCGCGGTCAGCAGCCGTTCCACCGTGTCGTCCGGGTCCAGGTCGCGCGCAAACGGTTCCAGGTCCGCGGCCGTCACCGCGCGGGGGTCGATCTTGTCCGCCGGGGGCGGCGGCACGTACGGCACGCCGGGCAGCAGGGCGCGGTAGCGATTGACGCGGTCGCTGACGCGCCGGAGCGCGTCGATGATGCGCCCCGACGCTTCGTCCACCAGGACGATGTTGCTGTTGCGCCCCGTCAGTTCCGCGATGAGCCGGCGGCGGGCGGGGCGGCCCGCGTCGTCGAAACCGTCGATGACGACGTGCAAAATCCGGTCCATGCCTACCTGCTCCACGGCCACGATCTTGCCCGGGTCCAGATACTTGCGCAGGAGCATGCAGAACGCGGGCGGCTGCAGCGGGTTGGGCGGGCTGGTTTCCGTCAGGTGCACCCGCGCGTGCTGCGGGTCCGCGCTGAGCAAAAGACGCAGATTTTCGCCCGGGCGACGCAGATGGAGAATGATGGTGTACGGCGCCGGCTGATAAATTTTGTCGATGCGCGCGTCCGCCAGCGCGCCGTGAAGCCGTACGCGCACGGCGGCGGCGAACAGGCCGTCGTAAGGCATGCCCGGAGACTCCTCGTGTGCTTTGAAGCGGCGGCGGCAGGCATGGGGCCGCATAGGCTATTGTACCACAGGGCCGGCGGCAGGAAGGAGGCCGCGTGTGGCGAATGTGCAACAAATCGACCCGAATGCACGGAGGGACGCCATGCGACATCGATTCCTGAAAGCAGCCGCCGTCCTGGCGGTGGCCATCGCGTTGTCGGGCCTCGCTCTCGGCCAGCCCGCCGGCGTCCGCTGGCGGGTGGACACCGCCGTGTACTACATCGGCAACGGCTGGCTGCCCGAGGCTCTGGAGCATTTGCAGCAGGCCGTCCGCATGGCGCCCGATGATGCGGAAGCGTACCTTTTGATGGGCATGATTTTCGACGTGTCGGGCGACGCCGAGCGGGCGCTGGCCGCGTACGGGCACGCGCTGGCCCTGGCTCCCGATGCGGCGCCGCTGGACGTCTTGATGGGCGACATTTACTTCGCTGCGGGACGGCTGGACGAGGCCCGGCGCGCCTACGAACAGGCCCTGGCCCGCTTCCCCGACGCCGGCACGGCCTATTACGGCCTGGCCCGCGTGCAGGCGGCCGGCGGCTCCGACGCGGCCGTCGACACGCTGCGCACCGCCGTGGAGCACGCGCCGGACCTGATCGACGCCAGGCTGCTCCTGGGCCGCATTCTCCGGCTGAGCGGCCGGCCCGAGGAAGCCCTGGAGCATTTGCTGCACGCCCAAAGGCTGGACCGCAACCGGACGGACGTCCGCCTCGAGCTGGCCCTGGTCTATGAAGCGCTGGAGCGCATGGCCGAAGCCGAGCACGAGTACCGCATGGTGCTGCGCCTGGACCCGGACAACGAGGAAGCCGGCGCCGGCCTGCGGCGCCTCATGGAGGTTCAGCAGGCCAACACCTGACAAGCCCGCTCATGAACGCCCTCCCGGGTGCATACGGTTCAACGGTGACCCGCCGCCGGCGGCGGCGGACCGTATGCGCCTGAGAGGTGATGGCCCATGTCCGGCGGCCGGTGGCACACGCTGTCGGCGGACCGGGTGCTGGAAGTGCTGGGCGCCGACGCGCGGATCGGCCTTTCCGCCGAGGAAGCGCGCCGGCGCCGCGCGCGCTTCGGACCCAATCAGCTGGAGGATGCCCGCGGCGTGTCGCCGGCCGCGCTTTTTCTGAAGCAGTTTCAAGACTTCATGGTCGCGGTGCTCGTGGGCGCGGCGGCGGTGTCGGCCGCTCTGGGCGAGTGGCTGGACGCGGCGGCGGTGGCGGTCATCGTCGTGCTGAACGGCGTGCTCGGCTTCATGCAGGAGTATCGGGCCGAGCGGTCCCTGGAGGCGCTCAAGAAGTTGACGGCGCCCGCGGCGCGGGTGGTGCGCGACGGGGTGGAGACGGTGGTGCCCGCGGTCGACGTGGTGCCCGGGGACGTGGCCCTTTTGTTCGACGGGGACCGGGTGCCGGCCGACGGCCGGCTGGTCGAGGCCCACGCCCTGGCGGTGGACGAGTCGGTGCTGACGGGGGAGTCGGCGCCCGCGTCGAAAAACGCGGCCGCGGTGCTGCCCGAGGCGGCGCCGCCCGGGGATCGAGTCAACATGGTCTTCAAAGGCACCGCCGTCACCCGCGGCCGGGCCGTCGTGGTCGTCACGGAAACCGGGATGAACACCGAGATGGGGCGCATCGCCGGCCTCATGCGCGGCGCCGAGCCGCCGCCGACGCCGCTGCAGGTTCGTTTGGCCCAGCTGGGCCGCTGGCTCGTGGCGGGATGCCTGGGCGTCGTCGGCGTGGTGTTCGCTCTGGGCGTGTCTCAAGGCCTGCCGGTCTACAAAATGTTTCTGACCGCCGTCAGCCTGGCCGTGGCGGCCATTCCCGAAGGACTGCCGGCGGTGGTGACCATTTCGCTGGCCCTGGGCGTGCAGCAGATGCTCCGCCGCCGGGCCGTGGTCCGCCGGCTGCCGGCCGTGGAGACGCTGGGCTGCGCCACCGTCATCTGTTCCGACAAAACGGGCACGCTGACGCGCAACGAGATGACGGCCACCCGCCTGTGGACGCCGGCTCGCGACGTGCAGGTGACGGGCGGGGGCTACAGCCTCTCGGGGGAGTTCTTCGCGGGCGGACGCCGCGTAGACCCGATGGCGGATCCGGACCTGTCCGTAGCGCTGCGCATCGGCGCCGTCTGCAGCCACGCCCGGCTGCAGCGGCCGCCGGCCGCGGGCGCGTCGGCGTCGCCGGGCGCCGAGTGGGCGGTGTTCGGCGATCCGACGGAGGCGGCCCTGCTGGTGCTGGCGGCCAAGGCCGGGTTTTCTCCGTCCGACGACCGCCGCCGCATCGTCAGCGAGGCGCCGTTTGACTCGTACCGGAAGCGGATGAGCGTGCTGGTCCGGGAAGGAGGGCGGCTCCTCGTTCTGACGAAGGGCGCGCCCGACGCGGTGCTGCCCCTCTGCACCCGGGTCCGGCGGCGCGGCCGGGTGGAGCCCCTGGCGGAGGCCGAGCGCCGCCGCATCGCCGGCGTCGTCGACGACATGGCGAAGCAGGCGCTGCGGGTTTTGGCGCTGGCCTACGCCGAGCGCCGCCCGCCGGCCCGGGGTCCGTCCGGCCACGGGCCCGGTGCGTCCGGGCACGGGCTTGGCGCCGACGCGGTGGACTGGGAG
>QGSR01000230.1 GCA_003387805.1 Bacillota bacterium
CAGGCGGCGTTCGGCGACGATGCCGAGGTGCTGCAAAACGCGGCGCACGGTCACCGGCTCGTCTTGAAGGATCTCCCAGACGTCGCCGTCCGTCACCGGGTCGCTCCAGCGAGCGGGCCGCCCGTTGCGCCGCAGCGAGGCGAAGCGCGACAAATCCACGGGGCGGCCGTTCACGGTGCAGATGCCGTAGGGCCAGCCGTGTCCGGCGCCGCCGGCCGCGTCTGACGCAGCACCTGTCGCGGTATGCACGCTTTGGCCGGGCCGGGCGCCCGCTTCGCTCAGCGCGATGACCAGTTCCGCGGCCGTGGCCGGGAAACGGATGTCGATGACGTCCCGGTCTTGCGCCACGTCGTCCGGGCGGGCCCGGCGGCCGTTGCGCTGCAGCCACACGGGCAGCTCGATCTCCGCGCCGTTGAGCAAAATGCGCGGGTGCCGCAGGCCGTCGGCTTCACGCCGGCGCAGCCACCGCCGTGCCAAGTCCGCCAGGGTGACCCGCGGCGGCGCGCCCGGGCCGGGCAGCCGCAAGGTTACTTCGTCCTGGTTCCTGAGGACCGTGTCCAGCGACGCCTCCCGGCCGTTGACCCACACCGACGCCGGGCGGCCCCGGGCGCCGGGCAGAGGCGTCACGTCGCCGTTGAGGGTGACGGTGATGCCGGGGCCGGGACGGCCCATGAGCTGACCCGACGGCACGCCGGCGATGCGGGCCGCCTCCCGCACCGTACAGCGATCAGGCTGGAACAGGGACACCGGGCGGTCGTTGACGCGCACCCGCACCGGCGGCATTTCCTTGCCCCGCACGGCCCGCAGCGCGATGCCCAATGCGGTGACCACGTCCGCGCCGGCCAGCTGTTCCTCGCCGGACACGTCGCGCACCGCCCGGCGGTCCCGCCCGGCGATGCGGCTTTCGCACACCCCCAGGCGTCGGGCCAGGGTCTGCGGCAAGCCCGGCGTGTGGCTGCCGCCGCCCACCAGCAGCACCGCGTCGATGGCCGGCTCCGGCGGGCGGGCCTCCGTCGCGCCTGGCGCTGCGGCCTCCGACGCCCCTGGCACAGCGGTCTCGGAGGCCCCCGACGCTGCGGCCTCCGACGCTGCGGCCGCCGACGCGCCTGGTGCTGCGGCCGCCGACGTGTCAGGCGTTGCGGCTGCCAATGCTCGAGGCGCTGCGGCCTCCCGCCCGGCCGCCCGCAGCCACGGCTCCAGCGTCCGGGCGATGTCGTCCACCAAAAGCCCCATGGCATCTTCCATGGCGGCCACGGCTTCCTCGGGCGCCACGGTCAGCGGCAGGCCCAGCACGTTTTCCACGGCGGCCGGCCGGCCCGCGGCGGCTTCCCGTTTGACCTGCTCGGCCACGTGAAAGTCCAGCAGGAACTTTTTCGATACCGCCTCGGTCATCGCGTCGCCGCCCCGGGGCACCATGGCGAAAGCTTTTACCATGCCGTCGCCGGTCAGGGCGATGTCGGACGTGCCCGCGCCGATGTCCACCAGGATCAGGTTCAAATGGCGCATGGTCGGCGGGATGACGGCCTCCAGCGCGGCCACCGGCTCCAGCGTCAGGCCGTGCATGGCCAGTCCGGCTTGGGCCAGCACCGCCTCCAGCGAATCCACCACCACGCCCGGCAAAAACGTGGCCAGCACTTCCACGGAAAACACCCGGCCCCGCTGGCCGGTGAGGGAACCGATGACGTCGCCGTCCAGGCGGCTTTCCACGACGGTGTGGGCAATGCAGTAAAAGCCGCGCTGCTGCTCCTGCGGCGGCAGCGACTCCAGCAGCTGCAGCTGGGCGTCGGCCACGGCTTCCCAAACCAGCGCGCGGGTCATCTCGGGGGTGATGAGGACGGAATGCGGTTCGGACCGCTCCGCGCCGCCCCGGGCCGTCTGCAGGGCACGGCCGGCCGCGGCGATGTGCGCCCCCGTAAACTCCACGCCCACCGCTTCCGAGACCTGGTCCACCGCTTTGCGCACCGTGCGCGCCACGGCCTCCACGTCGTGCACTTGCCCGTCCCGCATGGAACGGGCGCTGTGACGCAGAAAGGCCGACGCCAGCACCTCGACGCCGTCGCCGGCGGGCTTGACGGCCAGGGCCAGCACTTTGTGGGTGCCGATGTCCAAAATGAGCCGGTAATCCTGGGTGTCCATGGCGGCACGTTCCTTTTCAGCGCCCGCGCCGGGGCCGCACGGCGGGCGGGCCGGTCCGGTTGATCGATGCCCCGCGGAAGCGATACGATCACATGCGAAGCCAGACGCGCAACCAACTGCGCAACGAAACGTTCAACCAGCTGCGAAACGAAACGCTCAACGACGAAGCGGTTCGGTTACATACAAATTAGGACTTGGCCGGCCGAAATCCTTCACCGTCGGGCGGCGGCCGCGCCGCCGGCCGGAGCCTGGTCCGTCGGCCTCCGGCGCCACGGGCGCGCGCCCGGTCCCGCTCCCGCGCGCCGGCCGCGCAACGCAGCCCTAAAGGCGCGCCGATCGTTGGTCGATGTTTGATATGAAGGACCGTGTTCAGCCGGCCGACGGCACGCGATGCGCTTCTTGTCTCGGCACGGGATGCGTTCCATTCGTCGGCGGGAACTCCTGTTCAGGGAGGGATAGGAGACCGTGCGAATCGGTGGGTTGAACAGTGCACTGGAGCTGCACGGCGGGGCGGTCGGCGCGACCGGCCCGGTCAGACCGGTGAGTTCCGTCGGCCCGGTCAAGAGCGGCCTCGGAACAGCGTCCGTGTCGAGCCGCGGGCCGGCCGGAGAGGCGCTGGAGGACGGGCGCGGCGCGGCGGCGCTGCATGGCCGCCAAGACGGGGCCGTTTTGGACGCCGACGCCGTGCAGGAGATGGTCGATGGTCTCAACCAGGCACTGCAGGCCGCGAACAAGAGGCTGCAGTTTTTGGTCCACGAGACGACCGGCCGCATTTACGTGAAGGTGATCGACCGGGAGACCGAAGAAGTGATCCGGGAGATACCGCCCGAGAAAATTCTCGATCTCGTCGGCCGCATCCAGGAACTGGTCGGCCTTTTGGTCGACGAGAAAGTGTGAGCCGTCTCCTTTCGCGGCGGGCGGTATAGGGGGGAACAACCATGTATATCAGCGGCATCGCGACGGGTCTTGACACCGAGACTCTCGTCCAGCAGCTAATGGCCATCGAGCGCCGGCCGCTGGTGCTCATGCAGGAGCGGAAAAACCTGCTCCAGCAGCAGCGGGATGCGTGGCGGGACATCAACACGCGCCTGAACAACTTGCGGGACCGCATGGCCGAGCTCAGCCGGACCAGCCTGTTCGAAGGCCGGTCCGCCGTCTCTTCGGCCGCGGACGTGGCCACGGCCAGCGCCACCCGGGACGCGGCGGAGGCCCGCTACAACATCGAGGTCGTGCAGCTGGCTCAGTCGCATCGGGTCGCCTCCGCGAAGCTGGAAGGCGCCATCGGCTATACCGGTTCCGCCCGGCTGGCGGTGGGGGACCGGGACCCGGTAGTAATCGAGATCGACGCCGACGACACGGTGCACACCATCGCCGAAAAGATCAACGAGGCCGACGTGGCCGTGACGGCCCGCGTGATTGACGGGCGCCTCGTCATCCAGGCCGACGAAACGGGCGAGGCCCACCAGCTCAAGTTCGAAGGTGCGTTGTGGCGGGAGCTCGGCATCACGGGCGACGATGGCGAGATTCTTGACACCGCCCAACTGCAGAGCGCCCAGGACGCCGTGTTCAAGATCGAGGGCCTCACCATTGCGCGCTCATCCAACAAAATCGACGACGTCATCGA
>QGSR01000017.1 GCA_003387805.1 Bacillota bacterium
TGTCGATTTCCTCGAACTTGCGCGCCTGCGCCTGGCCCTTCTGCGCCAGATACATGGTGATGGCCGTCGTCGTCGTCGTCTTCCCGTGGTCGACGTGGCCGATGGTGCCCACGTTTACGTGCGGCTTTGTGCGCTCAAACTTTTCCTTCGCCATCTTCGCTGTACCTCCAGTACGTTTTCGTAGTGTTCCTTCCGACCGCTGGCGGCCCGCCTTCCGGCGGCGAGCAGCGGATTAGGCGCCCTGCTCGATGACTTCCTGCGCGATCTGGGCCGGCACCGGGGCGTAATGGCTGAACTGCATGACGTAGCTGGCCCGCCCCTGCGTGGCCGACCGCAGATCCGTGGCGTAGCCGAACATCTCGGACAGCGGCACTTTGGCCCGCACCACCTGGGCGTTGGCCCGCTGCTCCATGCCCTCGATCTGGCCCCGCCGCGAGTTCAAATCGCCCATGACGTCGCCCAGGAACTCCTCGGGCGTGGTCACTTCCACCGCCATGATGGGCTCCAGCAGCACCGGCTCGGCCTTGCGGGCCCCTTCGCGGAAGCCCATGGACGCGGCGATCTTGAAGGCCATTTCCGAGGAGTCCACCTCGTGGTAGGAGCCGTCCACGATGGCCACCTTGACGTCCACGACGGGGTAGCCCGCCAGGACGCCGTTCTGCATGGCCTCCTTGATGCCCGCCTCCACCGCGGGGATGTACTCCTTCGGCACGACGCCGCCCACGATCTTGTTCTCGAACTGGAAGCCCGCGCCCGGCTCCAAAGGCTCGATCTCCAGGACGACGTGGCCGTACTGGCCCCGGCCGCCGGTCTGGCGGATGAACTTGCCTTCCGCCTTGACGGGCTTGGTCAGCGTCTCCCGGTAGGCCACCTGGGGCTTGCCGATGTTGGCCTCCACCTTGAACTCCCGCAGCAGGCGGTCGACGATGACCTCCAGGTGCAGCTCGCCCATGCCGTGAATGGTGGTCTGGCCCGTCTCCTCGTCGGTGCGGACGTGGAACGTGGGGTCTTCCTCCATGAGCCGCTGCAGCGCCACGGCCAGCTTGTCCTGGTCGGCCTTGGTCTTCGGCTCGATGGCCTGGGCGATGACCGGCTCGGGAAAGTCAGGGCTCTCCAAAAGAATCGGGTGGTTTTCGTCGCACAGCGTGTCGCCGGTAGCCGTGTCCCGCAGGCCCACCGCGGCCGCGATGTCGCCCGCGTACACTTCCTCCAGCTCCTCGCGGTGGTTGGCGTGCATCTGCAAGATGCGGCCGATGCGCTCCCGCTTGCCCTTGACGGGGTTGTACACGTAGGAGCCGGCCTTGAGCGTGCCCGAATACACGCGGAAGAACGCGAGCTTGCCCACGTACGGATCGGCCATGATCTTAAACGCCAGCGCGGAGAAGGGCGCGTCGTCGCTGGGATCCCGGCTTTCCTCTTCCTCGGTCTTCGGGTTGACGCCCCGGACCGCACCCACATCCAGCGGCGAGGGCAGGTAGGCCACCACCGCGTCCAGAAGCGGCTGCACGCCCTTGTTCTTGAAGGCGGACCCCGCCAGCACGGGCGTGATGGTCAGGCTCAGGCACGCCTTGCGGATCGCGCTCTTGAGCTCTTCGACCGTAATCTCTTCGCCTTCGAAATACTTCTCCATCAGCGCGTCGTCGGTCTCGACCACGGCTTCGATGAGCTTCTCCCGCGCCGCCGCCACCTCGTCGGCCATCTCGGCCGGAATGTCCGTCTCGTCGCTGCGGGTGCCCAGGTCATCGGTGTAAATGATGGCCCGGTTCGTCACCAGGTCCACGATGCCCCGGAAGCTCTCTTCCGAACCGATAGGCAGCTGCAGCGGCACCGGATTGGCGCCCAGCCGCGTCCGAATCTGGTCCACGACGCGCATGAAATCCGCGCCGACGCGGTCCATCTTGTTGACGAACGCGATGCGCGGCACGTGGTACTTGTCCGCCTGCCGCCAGACCGTTTCCGACTGCGGCTCCACCCCGTTCACCGCGCAAAACACGGCCACGGCCCCGTCCAGGACCCGCAGGCTGCGCTCCACCTCCACGGTGAAGTCCACGTGCCCGGGCGTGTCTATAATGTTGATGCGGTGACCCGCCCACTGGCACGTCGTCGCGGCAGCCGTGATGGTAATGCCGCGCTCGCGCTCCTGCACCATCCAGTCCATCGTCGCGGAGCCTTCGTGCGTCTCGCCCAGCCGGTGCGTCCTGCCCGTGTAGAACAGGATGCGCTCGGTCGTGGTCGTCTTCCCCGCGTCGATGTGGGCCATGATGCCGATGTTGCGGGTGCGCTCCAAAGAAAACGCTCTTGCCACCGAATAGTCCCCCTTACCGCTTTACCAGCGGTAGTGCGCAAAGGCCTTGTTGGCTTCGGCCATGCGATGCGTGTCCTCACGCTTCTTGACCGCGCCGCCCTGGCCTTGCGCGGCGTCCAGCAACTCATTGGCCAATTTTTCGATCATCGACTTGTCCTTGCGCTCGCGCGCGAACTGGACAATCCAGCGCAGCGCCAGCGTGGTCCGGCGCTCCGGACGCACCTCCAGGGGCACCTGGTACGTGGCGCCGCCGACGCGCCGGGGCCGCACCTCGAGTACGGGCATGACGTTGCGGACGGCCTTGTCCAGGACCTCCAGCGGATCCTCGCCCGTGCGCTCCTTGATCAGATCAAATGCCCCGTACACGATCTTCTGCGCGAGGCTCTTTTTCCCGTCGCGCATGACCTTGTTGATGAGCTTGTGAACGAGCACGCTGCTGTAAACCGGATCAGGCGCAATTTCCCTGACTTCGGCCCTCGCTCTGCGCGCCATGGCTCAACCTCCCGTTCCTTACTTAGGCCGCTTGGCCCCGTACTTGGAGCGTCCCTGCCGGCGAGCGGCCACCCCCGCGGTGTCCAGGGTACCGCGGACGATGTGGTAGCGGACGCCCGGCAAGTCCTTCACGCGGCCACCGCGGACCAACACCACCGAGTGCTCCTGGAGGTTGTGGCCCTCTCCGGGAATGTAGCACGTCACTTCGATCCCGTTGGTCAGACGCACGCGGGCCACTTTCCGCAGCGCGGAGTTGGGCTTCTTCGGCGTCGTCGTGTAGACGCGCGTGCAAACGCCCCGCTTGAACGGAGCAGGATTCGTCTCCAGCGTACGGCCCTTCAGCGTATTGTGGGTAAAGCGCAAAGCCGGCGCCTTCGTCTTCTTCTTGACCGGCCGGCGGCCCTTCCGAACCAGCTGGTTAATGGTCGGCACCTGGCAAGCCCCTCCTTTCCGTCGTCGCGATCAGCGGACGGCGCGGCCGCCGAGCACCGCGGCGGCCGCCGCACCGACGTTGATCGAGCAGTATTTCCCCAGTTCTCGCATGTTGTCCACGTAAACGATTTCGGTCCCGTTCCGGCGGGCAAGATCCTCCACCGGCTTGACCACCCGTGCCTCGGCGTCGCGGGCGACGAACACGACTTCCGCCGTGCCTTTCTCAATGGCCTTCAACGTCTGCCGCGCGCCGACCGCACGGCTGCGCGCCTTTACGGGACGCTCAGGCATCGTTCATCAGCCTTTTGCGGCACGCACACTTTCGTATTCTAGCACCCACCCGAAACGCTGTCAACGACTATTCGGCCGGCCCGGCCGCCGCTTCCGCGCTCCCCGCGTCCTCGCCTGTCTCGGCCGTCGCAAAGGCCGGCTCGGCCTCTTCGCCGTCCTCTTCCGTTTCGGCCGCGTCCACCGGCCGCGCGTCCGGCGCCGGGCCCACGCTGATGTGGCGGTAGCGGGCCATGCCGGTGCCCGCGGGCACCAGCTTGCCGATGATGACGTTTTCTTTCAACCCGAGCAGCGGATCTTCCTTGCCCTTGATGGCCGCGTCGGTCAGCACCCGGGTGGTCTCCTGGAACGACGCCGCGGACAGGAAGCTCTCGGTGGCCAACGACGCCTTGGTGATGCCCAGCAGCACCGGCTTGGCCGTGGCCGGCTGGCCGCCCGCCTCCAGCACCCGCCGGTTTTCCTCTTCAAACTCGTGCTGATCCACCAGGCCGCCCGGCAGCAGCTCCGTATCGCCCGAATCCTCCACCTTGAGCTTGCGCAGCATCTGGCGGACGATGACCTCGATGTGCTTGTCGTTGATGTCCACGCCCTGAGAGCGATACACTTCCTGCACTTCCTGCACGATGTACGTCTGCACGCCGTGGACGCCCTTGACCCGCAAAATGTCGTGGGGGTTGATGGGGCCTTCCGTCAGGCCGTCGCCGGCCTCCACCTGCGCGCCGTCCCGCACCTTGAGCCGCGCGCCGTAGGGGATGTTGTAGACGTGCTCCTCGCCCTCGGCGTCGGTGACGATGACCTTGCGCTGGCCTTTGGTCTCCTCGATGCGGACCGTGCCCGCGACTTCCGTCATGACGGCCTGGCCCTTGGGCTTGCGGGCCTCGAACAGCTCCTCCACCCGGGGCAAACCGGCGGTGATGTCCTCGCCGGCCACGCCGCCGGTGTGGAACGTGCGCATGGTCAGCTGCGTGCCCGGCTCGCCGATGGACTGGGCCGCGATGATGCCCACCGCTTCGCCCACTTCCACCAGCTGGCCCGTGGCCAGGTCGCGCCCGTAGCAGCGCACGCACACGCCGTGGCGGGAGCGGCAAGTCAGCACCGAGCGAATCTTGACCGACTCCACGCCGGCCTCTTCGATCTCCGCGGCCTCCTCCTCGTTGATGAGCTGGTTCTCCTCAACGATGACGGCGCCGGTCTGCGGATGCACCACCCGCTCCGCGGCCACGCGGCCGGTGATGCGCTCCCGCAGCGGCTCGATGATCTGCTCCGAGTCGCTGGTCAGCTCCTTGATGGCCGACACGCGGATGCCGTCGGTGGTGCCGCAGTCCTCCTCCCGCACGATGACGTCCTGGGCCACGTCCACCAGACGCCGCGTCAGGTAGCCCGAGTCCGCGGTGCGGATGGCCGTGTCGGCCAGGCCCTTGCGGGTGCCGTGGGTGGAGATGAAGTACTCCAGCACGCTCAGACCCTCGCGGAAGTTGGACTTGATGGGGATCTCGATGGTCCGGCCCGTGGGGTCGGCCACCAGGCCCCGCATGCCCGCCAGCTGCGAAAGCTGCGCGATGTTGCCGCGGGCGCCGGACTTGGCCATCATCCGCACCGGATTGAAGGCGCCCAGGTTGTCCTCCATGGCCTTGGTGACCTTGTCCTTCGTCTCGGTCCAGATCTGCACGATCTGCTGATACCGCTCTTCCGCGGTGATGAAGCCGCGGCGGTGCTGCTGCTCCACCTGCTCGACGCGCTTTTCCGCGTCGGCGATGAGGGGCGCCTTTTCATCGGGAATGAGAATGTCCTCCAGCGCCACCGTGGTGCCCGACAGCGTCGCGTACCGGAAGCCCAGCTCCTTGATCTTGTCCAGCACTTCCGCGGTCTTGGTGTTGCCGAACTGCCGGTACAGGCGGTCCACCAGCCGGCCCAGCGCGCCCCGGTCCACCAGGTGGTTCTGGAACTCCATCTCCTCGGGCAGCACGTCGTTGAAGAAGACGCGGCCCGGCGTCGTCTCGATGAGCTGGCCCTTCATACGGACCTTGATCTTGGCGTGCAGCTCCACGGCGCCCTGCTCGTACGCCATGCGCACTTCCTCGGGGCTGCTGAACGCCTTGCCCTCGCCCTTGGCGCCCGCCTTGTCCATGGTCAGGTAGTAGCAGCCGATGACCATGTCCTGGGTCGGCGTCACCACGGGACGCCCGGACGCGGGCAGCAGCAGGTTGTGGGACGACAGCATCAAAAGCCGCGCCTCGGCCTGCGCCTCGGCCGACAGCGGCACGTGCACGGCCATCTGGTCGCCGTCGAAGTCCGCGTTGTACGCGGCGCAGACCAGCGGGTGAATCTTGATGGCGCGGCCTTCCACCAGCACCGGCTCGAAGGCCTGGATGCCCAGGCGGTGCAGCGTGGGCGCGCGGTTGAGCAGCACCGGGTGCTCCTTGATGACTTCCTCCAGTACGTCCCACACTTCCTGGCGGACCCGCTCCACCATGCGCTTGGCGTTCTTGATGTTCTGCGCGTAGCCTTTGTCCACCAGCCGCTTCATGACGAAGGGCTTGAACAGCTCCAGGGCCATCTCCTTGGGCAGGCCGCACTGGTGCAGCTTCAGCTCGGGCCCTGCGACGATGACCGACCGGCCCGAGTAGTCCACGCGCTTGCCCAGCAGGTTCTGGCGGAAGCGGCCCTGCTTGCCCTTGAGCATGTCGCTCAAAGACTTAAGCGGCCGGTTGCCCGGACCCGTCACGGGGCGGCCGCGGCGGCCGTTGTCGATGAGCGCGTCCACGGCCTCCTGAAGCATCCGCTTTTCGTTGCGCACGATAATGTCGGGGGCGCCCAGCTCCAGCAGCCGCTTCAGGCGATTGTTGCGGTTGATGACGCGCCGGTACAGGTCGTTCAGGTCCGACGTGGCGAAGCGGCCGCCGTCCAGCTGCACCATGGGCCGCAGTTCCGGCGGGATGACGGGAATGACTTCCAGAATCATCCACTCCGGCCGGTTGCCCGACTTGCGGAAGGCTTCCACCACCTCCAGGCGGCGGATGGCCCGCACCCGGCGCTGGCCCGTGGTCTCCTTCACTTCCCGGCGCAGCTCCTCGGCCAGCTCGTCCAGGTCGATCTCGGCCAGCAGCTCCCGGATGGCCTCCGCGCCCATGCCGGCCTTAAACTCGTTGCCGTACTTCTCCTTGTACTCGCGGTACTCGTTTTCGGTCAAAAGCTGCTTTTTGGCCAACGGCGTCTCGCCGGGATCGACGACGATGTACGCGGCGAAGTAGAGCACCCGCTCCAAGGCCCGCGGCGACATGTCCAGCAACAGCCCCATGCGGGACGGGATGCCCTTGAAGAACCAGATGTGCGACACGGGCGCGGCCAGCTCGATGTGGCCCATGCGCTCCCGACGCACCTTGGCGCGGGTGACCTCCACGCCGCAGCGGTCGCACACGATGCCGCGGTAGCGCACCCGCTTGTACTTGCCGCAGTGGCACTCCCAGTCCTTCGTCGGACCGAAAATCCGCTCGCAGAACAGACCGTCCCGCTCGGGCTTGAGGGTGCGGTAGTTGATGGTTTCAGGCTTTTTGACCTCACCGCTGGACCAGGCCCGAATCTGCTCGGGCGAGGCGAGCCCGATGCGCATCCGGTCGAAGTTGTTCACATCCAGCATGCGAATGCCCCCTTAGCGGTCCTCGTCGTCGTCGTCTTCGTCGTCGACGCCGAGATCGTCGACGGCGTCCAGGTCCAGCCGGGCGAACGGATCGTCGTCCTCGTCGTCCTCGACTTCCTCGCCGTCCAAGCCGCCCGTTCCGTCGACCTCGAACCCTTCAAACGGATCCGGGTCTTCTTCCTCTTCCTCGTCGCCGTCCGCGTCGGCCGCCGGCCGCGGCCGGCGGTCCTCGTCACGGTCTTCGTCGATGCCCTGCAAGTCGATGCCGAGCTCGCGGGCCATTTCGCTGATGTCTTCGTAGTCGTCCGGGACGATGTCCACTTCCTGCTCGTCCTCGGTGAGGACGCGCACGTCCAGCGCCAGGCTCTGGAGCTCCTTGATGAGCACCTTGAACGACTCGGGCACGCCGGGCTCGGGGATGTTCTCCCCCTTGACGATGGCTTCGTACGTCTTGACCCGGCCCACCACGTCGTCGGACTTGACCGTCAGCAGCTCCTGCAGCGTGTAGGCCGCCCCGTAGGCTTCCAGCGCCCACACTTCCATCTCGCCGAAGCGCTGGCCGCCGAACTGGGCCTTGCCGCCCAGAGGCTGCTGCGTCACCAGCGAGTACGGGCCCGTGGAGCGGGCGTGAATCTTGTCGTCCACCAGGTGGGCCAGCTTCAGCAAGTACAGATAGCCCACCGTCACAGGCTGATCGAAGGGCTGGCCCGTGCGGCCGTCGTACAGAACGGTCTTGCCGTTCTCCGGCAGGCCCGCCTCCCGCAGCAGCGCCGCGACGTCGTCTTCCTTCGCGCCGTCAAAGACGGGCGTGGCCACGTAAATGCCCAGTTCCTTCGCGGCCCAGCCCAGGTGCGTCTCGATGACCTGGCCGATGTTCATGCGGGACGGGACGCCCAGCGGGTTGAGCACCATGTCCACGGGCGTGCCGTCGGGCAGGAACGGCATGTCCTCCTCGGGCAGCACCTTGGCCACCACGCCTTTGTTGCCGTGGCGGCCGGCCATCTTGTCGCCCACGGAGATTTTGCGCTTCTGCGCGACGTACACCCGCACCAGCTGGTTGACGCCCGGCGCCAGCTCGTCGTGGGTTTCCCGGGAAAACACCTTCACGTCCACGACCACGCCGCCCGCGCCGTGGGGCACCCGCAGCGACGTGTCCCGCACCTCGCGCGCCTTCTCGCCGAAAATGGCCCGCAGCAGGCGTTCCTCGGCGGTGAGCTCCGTTTCGCCCTTGGGCGTCACCTTGCCCACCAGGATGTCGCCCGGCCGCACCTCCGCGCCGATGCGCACGATGCCGTTCTCGTCCAGGTCCTTCAGCTGCTCCTCGCTGACGTTGGGGATGTCCGCGGTGATCTCTTCCGCGCCCAGTTTCGTATCCCGGGCCTGGCACTCGTATTCTTCAATATGGATGGACGTGAACTCGTCGTCTTTCACCAGCCGCTCGCTGATGAGAATGGCGTCCTCGTAGTTGTAGCCTTCCCACGGCATGAACGCGACGAGGACGTTGCGGCCCAGGGCCAGCTCGCCCAGGTTGGTGGACGGCCCGTCGGCGATGACGTCGCCGGCCTCCACCCGCATGCCGGGCCGCACGATGGGCCGCTGGTTGACACACGTGCCCTGGTTGGACCGGGCGAACTTGATCAGCCGGTACGTGTCTTCGTCGCCCGCGTCGGTCTTGATCAGGATGCGCTCGGCGCTGACGGCCTGCACCACACCGCTGCGGCGGGCGATGACCGCCGCGCCGGAGTCCACCGCGGCCTTGTACTCCATGCCTGTCCCGACCAAGGGCGGATCGGTGCGCAGCAGCGGCACCGCCTGCCGCTGCATGTTGGCGCCCATGAGCGCGCGGCTCGCGTCGTCGTTTTCCAAGAACGGAATGAGCGCCGCGGCCACGCCCACCAGCTGCTTGGGCGAGACGTCCATGAAGTCCACCTGTTCGGGCGGCACCTCGATGATCTTGTCCATGTAGCGGCACGCGACCTTCGCGCCCGTCAGCCGCCCGTCGTCGCCCACCGGCTCGTTGGCCTGGGCGATGATGTAGTTGTCTTCCTCGTCGGCGGTGAGGTACACGATCTCGTTGGTGACGACGCCGTTGTCCACCCGGCGGTACGGCGTTTCGATAAAGCCGAACTCGTTGAGCCGCGCGTACGTGCACAGCGAGTTGATAAGCCCGATGTTGGGCCCCTCCGGCGTCTCGATGGGGCACATGCGCCCGTAGTGGGAGTGGTGCACGTCGCGCACTTCAAACCCGGCCCGCTCCCGCGACAGGCCGCCCGGCCCCAGCGCGCTCAGGCGCCGCTTGTGCGTCAGCTCGGCCAGCGGGTTGGTCTGGTCCATGAACTGCGACAGCTGCGAGCTGCCGAAGAACTCCTTGATGGCCGCGACGACAGGCCGGATGTTGATCAGCGCCTGGGGCGTGATGATGTCCGTGTCCTGGATGGTCATGCGCTCCCGCACCACCCGCTCCATCCGCGAAAGGCCGATGCGGAACTGGTTTTGCAGCAGCTCGCCCACGGACTTCAGCCGGCGGTTGCCCAGATGGTCGATGTCGTCCACCTGGCCCACGCCGTGCATGAGGCCGATGATGTAGTTGACCACCGCCACCAGATCCTCGGCCGTCAGCGTGCGCTGCGTCAGATCCGGCGCGCCGTTGCTGACGACCTTGAGGGCCAGGCCGCCCTCGGCCTCGATGACCGCGGACGTGACGCCCGCCTTGTCGATGGCTTCCGCGGTGCGGCGATCCAGCCGCTGGCCCGCCTCGGCCAAAATCTCGCCGGTTTCGGGATGGGCGATGGGCTCCACCAGCACGCGCCCGGCGATGCGCGGCATCAGGCGCAGCTTCTTATTGATCTTGTAACGGCCCACACCCGCCAGGTCGTAGCGCTTCGGATCACCGAACAGCGTGTTGAACAAGGTGCGGGCGCTGTCCTCGCTGGGCGGTTCGCCCGGACGCAGCCGCTTGTAAATCTCCAGCAGCGCCTCCTCGGTGCTGGCGGTGGTGTCGCGCTCCAGCGTCGCCTTCAGCGGCTCGGATTCGCCCACCAGCTCCAGGATTTTCGCGTCGGACGCCACGCCCATGGCGCGCAGAAGGACGGTGGCCGGCAGCTTGCGGGTCCGGTCCACCCGCACGTAGATGACGTCGCTGCTGTCCACTTCGAACTCCAACCACGCGCCCCGGTTCGGGATCAGGCTGGCCTTGTACAAAATCTTGCCGTCCGCGTCCCGGTCTTTGTCGTCGTAATATACGCCCGGCGAGCGCACCAGCTGGCTGACGACCACCCGCTCGGCGCCGTTGATGATGAAGGTGCCGTTTTCGGTCATCAGCGGGAAGTCGCCCATGAACACTTCCTGCTCCTTGACCTCGCCGGTTTCCTTATTGATGAGCCGTACTTTTACTTTGAGGGGGGCGGAGTAGGTGGCGTCCCGGTCTTTGCAGTCTTCGATGGAATGCTTCGGTTCTTCAAGCCGGGGCTGGGCGAACTCCAGCACCAGGTTGCCCGTGAAATCTTGTATCGGTGAAATGTCCTCGAACATCTCGGCCAGACCGTGCTCGAGAAACCACTTGTAGGAGCGGCGCTGAATCTCGATCAGATCCGGGAGCTCCAGCACCTCGGGGATGCGGCTGAACGACCGGCGCTGCCGCCGCTCCACTGTCTGCAACTCGGTGGGCATGGTGGACAAACCCATCACCTCTTCTGACTATATCTGGCTGGGAGCATCAGGAAAAAGCAAGGACGAGCAGGTCCTTTTCTCAAAAATCAAGAAAAAGAGACCTTCCCTCCTCACTCCGATATCCAACTTGATGCACAGGGGAACATTTCACCAGTATATAGGTTTTGCATGAGGCTGCCAAGACTATTCGGCACCGCCCGACTCGGTCGGGCATGCTTCAGAGCGCGCAGGGCATATATCCCCAATCGTGACGGTATCGCACTATCGGATTCTACCACGCGCCGACAAAGATGTCAACAGCCAGGTGTGCGGACGGTCAGAAGCGAGTCGGGAGCAAAGGTCCCGCACCCGGTGCGGCGGCCGCGGCCCCGCGGCCGCCGTACCGGGTCCATGGATGCGTATTCCGCAGGAGGGGAACCGCTTACTTGACCTCGACGGTGGCGCCGGCCTCTTCCAGCTTGGCCTTGATCTCTTCGGCCTCTTCCTTGCTGACGCCTTCCTTGACCGGTTTGGGAGCGTTGTCCACCAGGTCCTTGGCTTCCTTGAGGCCCAGGCCCGTCAGCTCGCGCACGACCTTAATGACCTGGATCTTCTTGTCGCCGGCCGACGTCAGCACCACGTCGAACTCGGTCTTCTCCTCGGCCTCGGCCGCCGCCGCGCCGCCGGCGGCGCCCGGCATGGCCGCCACAGCCACGGGGGCCGCCGCGCTGACGCCGAACTTCTCCTCCAGCGCCTTGACCAGCTCGGACAGCTCCAGCACCGTCATGTTCTCGATGGCTTCGAGAATCTGCTCTTTCGTCATCGTTTCGTCCTCCTCAAAGTGCAATTTCCATACCAACCGACCGACGTCCGCCGCCTCACGCGGCGGACACTGCCACGTTCGCCGGCCCCGCGGGCTGCGCCGCGCCGGCCCGGCTCAGGCGGCCTCCTTCTTCTCCCGCACCGCGTTGAGGGCGTAAACCAGGCTGCGAAGGGTGCCCTGCAGCACGGAGACGAAGCCCGCGATGGGCGCCTGCATGCCGCCCAGCACCTGCGCCAGCAGCACCTCGCGCGGCGGCAAATCCGCCAGGGCCTGGATGTCGTCCACGCCCAGCAGCTTGCCCTCCAGCAGCCCGCCGCGAATCTCCAGGATCTTGGAGTCTTTGGCGAACTCGTTGAGGGCCTTGGCCGTGGCCACCGGATCCTGTTTGGCGAACGCCACCGCCGTGGGGCCCGCCAGCAGCTGCTCCAGCGCCTCCACGCCGGCCTCGGCCGCCGCCCGGCGGGCCAGCGTGTTCTTGACCACCCGGTACTCGGTGCCCACCTCCCGCAGCTTGCGCCGCAGCTTCGTCATCTGGGTCACCGTCAAGCCGCGGTAGTCGGTGACGAACACCGCCTGTGAGGCCTGCAAGTCTTCGCGAATCTGTTCTACGGCCGCGACCTTCTCCGGCCTTGCCATGTGCATCACCTCCTCAAACGGCGTCCTGTCGTCCCGCGTCGTGCGGGTCGCCGTCCGGCGGCGCCCGACGCCCCGGAGCGTTGGCCGCCGACGAAAAAACCTCCGATTCGGCCGCCGGCCTATCGGAGGTGACATCAACGCGCGCGCACAAGGCGCGTCCATTTTGCGTGATGGCTGACCTCGGCCGGCGAGCCTGTCGGCTCCTTAGGCCCTGGCGGGCACCGGCTGTCTGCGGCCGAACCGTTGGATCTTCTATTCAGCTGGTGATGTTCATCGTGCCTGCGCCGGCGGCAACGCTTTACACGTCCGCCGCCACAAACACGGCCGCTTCCTGCGGATTGACCCGGATGCCCGGCCCCATGGTGGTGGACACGGCCACCCGGCGGATGTACTGGCCGCGGGCCGCGGCCGGCTTCGCCTTCACAATGGCGTCCATCAGCGCCTGGAAGTTTTCCTGCAGCGCCTTTTCTTCAAAGGAAACTTTGCCGATGGGCACGTGCACGCCGCCTTCTTTGTTGGTGCGGAACTCGACCTTGCCGGCCTTGAACTCCTGCACCGCCCGGCCCACGTCCATGGTGACCGTGCCGGCGCGCGGGTTGGGCATCAGGCCGCGCGGCCCGAGAATGCGGCCCAGCCGGCCCACCAGGGCCATCATGTCCGGCGTGGCGTTGGCGATGTCGAAGTTGATCTCGCCCTTCTCCACCTGCGCGACCACATCTTCCGCGCCAACGATGTCCGCCCCGGCCTCCTCGGCCTCCTTGGCCTTCTCGCCCTTGGCGAACACCGCCACCCGCACGGTGCGGCCGGTGCCGTGGGGCAGCACCACGGTGCCCCGCACCTGCTGATCCGCGTGCCGTGGGTCCACGCCCAGCTTCAGCGCGACTTCCACCGTCTCGTCAAACTTGGCCCGGGCGGTCTGCTTGGCCAGCGCCAAAGCCTCCGCGGGGCTGTACAGCTTGCCGCGCTCGACCAGCTTGGCCTTTTCGACGTACGACTTTCCTTTGCGAGCCATTCAAAAACCTCCCCGTGGTCCAGGCGGAGCGCCAGGCTCCTCCCACGCTGATAAAAGCGGAAACTTAGTCCGTAATCGTGACGCCCATGCTGCGGGCCGTGCCGGCGATGATGCGCTCGGCCGCGTCGAGATCGTTGGCGTTCAGGTCGGGCAGTTTCAGCTCCGCGATCTCGCGGATTTTGGCCCGGCTGATGGTGCCCACCTTCTGGGTGTGGGGCACCGAGGAGCCTTTCTCCAGCCCCAGGGCCTGCTTGATCAAGACGGCCGCGGGCGGCGTCTTCGTAATGAACGTGAAGGAGCGGTCCTCGTAGACCGTGATCTCCACCGGAATAATGGTCCCGGCCTGATGCGCGGTGCGCTCGTTGAAGCTCTTGCAGAACTCCATAATGTTGACCGCGTGCTGACCGAGGGCCGGGCCGACCGGCGGCGCCGGCGTCGCCTTGCCGGCGGGAATTTGCAGCTTGATGATGGCAGCCACTTTCTTCGCCATGACGTTCCACCTCGTTTATTGTTGCCGGCGTCCGGCGCGCCGGCCCGCGGGACCGACGGCGCGGCGCCGTCAGTCGATCTTTTCCACCTGGCTGAACTCGAACTCCACCGGCGTCTCGCGGCCGAACATGGAGACGCTGACCCGCACCCGGCCGCGCTCGAGGTTGACCTCCTCGACCACGCCGGTAAAACCGCTGAACGGGCCGGAAACGACCCGCACCTCGGAGCCCGGCTCCAGGGCCACTCGCGGCTTCGGGTCGTCGACGCCCATCTGCCGGAGGATGCCTTTGACCTCGGACTCATCCAGCGGCACCGGCTTGTTGCCGGCGCCCACAAACCCGGTGACGCCCGGCGTGTTGCGGACGACGTACCACGAGTCGTCGCTGATAATCATCTCCACCAGGACGTAGCCGGGAAAAATCTTCTTCTTGACGATGCGCTTCTTGCCGTCTTTCCAGTCAATCTCTTCCTCGGTCGGGACCATGATGCGGAAAATCTTGTCCTGCATGTCCATGGACTCGACCCGGCGCTCGAGATTGGCTTTCACCTTGTTTTCGTAGCCCGAGTACGTGTGGACGACGTACCAC
>QGSR01000231.1 GCA_003387805.1 Bacillota bacterium
GGGGGGCCATCCGCCGGTGACGGCCGGGTGTGTTGCGGCGGTGGAAGCGATTCGCGAACTGCTCGCGTATTTGCCGAAGCTGACGCTGCCCGCCGGGGTGCGGGTGTTTTTGCGGGCGCTGTTCGACCAGGAGTGGAACGAAAACGTGGTGGTGGCCGCGGTGTCCAAGCCGCGGTGGCCCGTGGGGCCGGAGGCGGCCGCCGGAAGTCCGGACCGGCCCGTGACCGTCATGCCCCGCGCGGACATGCGCAATCCCCTCATGTGGCCCCTGATCGCGGTGCAGGGCGCGTCCGTCGCCGGCTGGTCCGACGCGGAGGAGCGGGTGCGGCGGGCCGCCGGCCCGGGCGTCTGGTTCGCGCTGGCCGAGGCCCTGCTGCCGGCCGGTGCGGGGAGCAGCGCGGAGGCCGAGGCCCAGGCCCTGTGGCAGCGGGGCCGCGACGAGCTTTTGGCCGCCGGCCGGCTGTACGACGATGCCCTGGAGCTGGCCGCGGCGCTGGCCGACGGCATTTTGATCAGTGCGAAACGGGTGGGCGCGAAGGGTCTCGACGGCCAGCCCGCGGGCGGGCCCGACGGGGAAGCCTCCGGGGAGCGGGCGGAGGTGTACCGGAAGCTGTCCGCGGTCAGGGACGTGCCGGCCCAGGCGGTAGAGATTTTGAGCGCGGGGTGGATTCACTGGTACGGCCACGCCGCGCCGAAACTGCTGGCGGCCGGCGACTGGCAGCGCATGCGGGAAATCGTGGACGGCGTGGACGACGTACTGTGCCGGTCGCTGGACGTGGCCGCGATTCACCGCTTTTACGCGACCGAGGGGGCGAGCGCGTGATTCTCAACGAGCATCAGATCCTGGAACGGATGTTGACCGACGATCCCGAGCGCCGCATCGTCGTGACGCCGATTTTGGACCCGGTGCAGCAGTTCGGGCCCAGCTCCCTGGACGTGCGGCTCGGGCCCGACTTCGAGGTGGTGCGCACGTCGCGGCTGACGCACTTGGATCCGTTGAAGGAACCCGCGGAAATCGCCGGCGACGTGGCCCGGTACACCGAAAGCACGGTCATCCAGCCCGGCGAGCCTTTCGTGCTTCATCCCGGCGAGTTCGCCCTGGCCAGCACGCTGGAGTTTATCCGTCTGCCGTATGACATCGCGGCGCGGCTGGAAGGGCGCAGCACGTGGGGGCGCCTGGGCCTGGAAATCCACGCGACCGCGGGATTCGTCGATCCGGGCTTCAGCGGCGCGCTGACCTTTGAGCTCAAGAACGCGGGCCAGGTGCCTCTGCCGCTGTACGCGGGCCTGCGCATCGCGCAGCTGGCCTTCTTCGAGCTGAGCGAGCCGTCCCGGCTGCCGTACCGGCAGAAGCGGTACACCAAGTACGCGGGCCGCTTGGGCACGGCGGGCAGCCGGTATTTCCAGGATCCCGAGTATGTCGCCCTGCGCAACGCCGCCCGCCGGGCCAAAAGCACGTCCTCGGAGGAGGCGTAGCCGCTGGGTCCGCAGCTGGCTCTGGGCGCGGTCGGCGCCGGCGTCGTGGCCGTCGCGGCGTGGCGCGCCCGGGCGCTGACGGTCGGCGGCGCGGCGGCCGCCGGCCTCATCGGCTTGGTCGTGTTCGGCTTCGGCGGGCTCGCCGCGGCCGTGCCGCTGCTGGTGTTTTTCGTGACCGGCACGGGGCTCACCCGGTGGAGCGCGCGGCGGCTGCGGCCGGCGTCCGCGCGGCCGGCCGCGGGAGCGGCGGGCCGGGGCCCGAAGGGAAGGAGCGACCGCGGCGGCCAGGACACGGGCTCGGACGTCCGCGGGCGGCGGGCGTCGCAAGTGGCCGCCAACGGCGCCGTGGCCGCGGCCGCGGTGCTGGGTGCGGCGCTTTGGCCGGACCCGGCGTGGGCGGCGGCCTACGGCGGCGCCGTGGCTGCGGCCGCGGCCGACACGTGGGCCACGGAGCTGGGCGTTTTGTCCAAACGGCCGCCCGTCATCATCACGACGGGGCGGCCGGCCGCGCCCGGGCAGTCGGGCGCGGTGTCGGCCCCGGGCACGGGGGCCGGCCTGGCCGGCGCCGTCTTGATCGGTTTCACGTGGGCCGCGGCGGCCGCCCTCGGCCAACCGTTCGGCGCCCCGCCGCCCGCGGCGCTGCCTTTGGCGGTCGCGGCCGCGGCCGGCGGTTTTCTGGGCATGGCGGCCGACAGCGTCCTCGGCGCGACGGTGCAGGTCCGGTTCGGCTGCCCCGCGTGCGGCGCCGAGACCGAGGGGCCTGTGCACTTCTGCCGCCCGGGCGGCGTGCGCACGGAGCCCCGGCGCGGCTGGCGCGCCTTCAACAACGACACCGTCAATTTCACGGCCACGCTGGCGGGCGCGGCCGCGGCCGCAGCGCTGTTCCGGCTGCTGACGCGGGCGGTCGGGGGCTGAGGCGGCCCGGCCGCCGGGTTTACAGGAGCGCGCAGGCGTCGACCGGCGGGCTCCACAGGCTCTCCAGGCCCGCTTCGCTGACCGCGGTGACGAAGTAGAACAGGCCGTCGTTGCCAGGCGACGTGCACTGCTCGGGCGCGGCGGCTTCGTGGAGCCACGAGGTGACGTGGCCGCCTGCCACCTGGGCCAGCCGCTCCAGCGGCGTGAGGGGCCCCGTTTTGCGCCAGACGTTGTAGCCGGCCGCGTCTGGCGCGTCCGGCGCCGCCCACGTCAGCAGCAGGCCGTTTTCGGTCCACTCCGCCGCCAGGTCTTCCGGAGGCGGCGGCGGGTGGTGGATCGACACTTCCACGGTGGACGAGCCGAAGGTGGGCGACCATTCCACCGAAGACGTCCGGCCCGGCTCGATGCGCACCGGATACCACTGGCTGGCGTACAGCGTGTTTCCGAGATTGGTGCCGCCCCGGTAGAAGACCAGCTGATATTCAATGTCCCCGAAAGGCACGTCCTGGACCGTGATGACGGCGCTGCGGGCCTGTTCGGGCCAGTCAAAGGACCGCGACGCGGGATTCATGGACGCGGTAGGCAGAAACCGGACGTGTCCCCGGTCCGCCAGGTCGGCGAGACACGCGCCTTCCTCGCTGACCTCGATGCACTGCTCGCCCAGGTCGATGCGGACCTCCAGCTGCCCGGGCAGGGGAAGCGCGGTGATTTGCGCCGCGGCCGTCTCCCGGTCGCGGACCAGCACTTCGCCGGCGCCGCCGTAGGCCGGCACGCCTTCCGCGTCGAGAATTTCGGCGGTCACTTTCCACAGCCCCGTCTCAATGGCCTGGAACTCCACCGTGCTCCCGCCTGCGGAAAACGGGGCTTCCCGGCGCAGCGCGGGCGCGTGGGCCGATCCCGTTGAGCCCCGGGGCTTCGTCAGCGTGACCCGCAGCGTTTCCAGGGGACGATGGAACGTTTCAGCGGTCAGGCCGGCCGCGTGGACGGTGATCAGCAGCTGGCCCGTGGCCCCGCCCGTCTCCGGCGGGTCGCCGGTCACCGCCGGCAGCAGGGGAAAGCACCCGGTCAGCAGAACGGCCAGGCCGGCCAGCAGGCCCAGCGCCGCGGTCCGGGCGCGGAGCAGAAGGGATGGTTGGGGTTTTCGCCGCAGCATTCGCACAGCCATCACCTCGCCCGCATTGTAGAGCACGGCGGCGGGCGGCGGCGACCCACAAAATGGACGATTTTTGCCGGCGGCTCGCGGCGCCCGGGCCCATTTGACGCTGCCTCGCGGCGCATCTATACTGATATTTGTACTGGACAATCCTGCATTGCGTTCAATTTTGCGGCTAGGGGTCGACGGGTGAACGACATCGGCGAAGCGCTG
>QGSR01000232.1 GCA_003387805.1 Bacillota bacterium
GGTCTTTGTCGGCCCGGTCTTTGACGTCGATGACGGCCAGCGGCACCACCAGCTGCTCCGCCGGGATCTGGTCGATGGTCCGGATATGTTCGCCCGTGGCGAAGTGGGCCGGCGCGTCCATATGGGTGCCGGTGTGCTCGCCGACTTCCCAGCGCTGCGCGAAGAAGCCGTCCCGTTCCATCGTGCGCGTGGCCCGCACCTGCATGGGCTCGAAGGCGGGAAACACGGGAAAGTCCGGCGACAGCGGATGCGTCAGGTCAACGACGTGGCGAAACGAGAACGAGCGGACCGGCCCGGCGCCGTGTTGCGAGGCGGTGCCGCCCGGGGCGCCCGTGCTGCCGGCGCCGGACGCTGCGCCCGTGCCGCCGGTGCCAGCACCTCCACCCGTGCCGTCCGGGGCGTACGCGCCGCCCGCGGCGCCCGCCGCGTCCATCCGGGCCATAAACGACCTTTGCGCCGTCAGCATGTCGCCGACGTGTTGAACGATGTGGGGAGCACACATGCGCTGTCGTACCTCCGCGTTCATTTGACGATTGTTTTTTCAATGTTCGAGAGAACGCGCAAGAACCCTCCAAGTGTCGGCGGGGGTTGCCGCGTCACGACGGTCCGCTTCCGCCCGGCGCAGGCCGGTGCGCCGCCGCTGCCCGGTGCGGGCACGAGGATGCCGCCGCCTCCATACACTGAGGGCGGTACCGACGCTGCAGCGAAGCAGGGCGGCCGACAGGGTACCCGGCGCGCCACGCGGTGCCGAGGGAGGCACGCACGCAAACACGCAAACACGCACACACGCACACGCAAGCACGCACACACGCAAGCACGCAAGCACGCAAGCGCTTGGGGGGGCGACGACGTGGCCGACACAACGTGGGACGGACTGGTGCCGCCGCACGGCGGCGTGCTGGTTTCGCGGGAGCTCAGCGGCGACGCGGCCGAGGAAATGTTGGCGCGGGCTCGCGGCTGGCCGGTGGTCCGCTTGCCCGACCACCTTGTCTCGGATCTGATTTGCATCGGCACCGGCGTCTACAGCCCGCTGCGGGGATTTATGACGAGGAACGACTATTGGCGGGTCGTGGACGAGATGCGGCTGGCGTCGGGATGGGTGTGGAGCCTGCCCGTGGTGCTGCCCGTCGAGGATGACGTGGCCGCGCACCAGCGGGAAGGCCGCTTCGTCCGTCTGGAAGACGGCCGGGGCCGTATCCTCGGGGCGATGCGAGTCGAGGACCGCTTCGAGCGGGACGTGGACCACGAGGCCATGGAGGTTTTTCGCACGCGTGACCCGGCCCATCCCGGCGTGGCGCGGCTTCGCTCCGAGCCGCGGGTGCTGCTGGGCGGCGACATATGGCTGCTCGCGACATTCCGGGGCGGCGGGGCGTCCCGGTCCAACGGGGTGGCCCAGACGGGCGGCGAGGCCGGCTCCGAACGATACACCCTCACTCCCGCCGAGACCAGGGCCGAGTTTCGACGGCGCGGGTGGCGCCGGGTTGTGGGCTTCCAAACCCGCAATCCCGTGCACCGGGCCCACGAGTACATTCAGAAGTGCGCCCTGGAGACGATGGACGGACTGCTGCTGCACCCGCTGGTGGGCGAAACCAAGGCCGACGACGTGCCGGCGGACGTGCGAATGAGAAGCTACGAGGCGCTGCTGCAGGCGTACTTTCCTCCGGAGCGCGTGCTGCTGGCCGCTTTTCCGGCGGCGATGCGGTACGCCGGGCCCCGCGAGGCGGTGTTCCATGCCCTTTGCCGCAAGAACTACGGCTGCTCCCACTTCATCGTGGGGCGGGACCACGCCGGCGTGGGCAATTATTATGGAACATACGACGCGCAGCGCATCTTCGGCCGGTTTCGCCCCGGCGAGCTGGGCATCGAGCCGCTGTTTTTCGAGCACGCCTTTTATTGCCGCCGCTGCGCCGGGATGGCCACGACCGCCACGTGTCCGCACGGCGAGGAGGAGCGGGTGTCGCTGAGCGGGACGAAAGTGCGGGCCATGCTGCGGGCGGGCCAGGCGCCGCCGCCCGAATTCACCCGGCCCGAGGTGGCGGCGGTATTAATGGAAGCGATGCGGCAACGGGCGCATGCGGCCAACTGAGACGCCGGCCGCCGCTGCCCCGTGGCGGGCGCGGGTTCGGGCCGGAACTTTGTACTATGGTGACACTCGATTCCGGGACGAGTGACACAGGTGACACGGGTAGCTAAAAACAGTGTCACCAAAGTCCAAAGTTGACGCCGACCTCGGACAAGCTCGGGGCGATGCTGCGGCGAACGTCGCGGTCGAGGCGCGAAAAGGCCGTGCAGAGGGCCTTAGCGCCATGACCTAAAATGTGGCAAGAGGCGGCTCGGCGGATGACTCGGGTCGTCAGCGGAACTTTGTACTCTGGTGACAACCGATTCGCCCGAGAGTGACACCAGTGACACGACTGGCAAGAAATATCGTCACTAGAGTACAAAGTTGGCCGTCGAGCTGCGGCCGGTTGGTGCGGCCACGGGGCCGCTGCTTCAGGTCGCCGCGCAAACGCCGATTCTAAAGGCCCTTGCGCGCCCGTCCATATTTTGGAACAGGTGGCTTCCGGGCCGGGCGCGGGTCCGCAACGAGACTTTGTACACCAGTGACAACGGATCCGGCGAAGCCTGACACTGGTGACGAAAAAAGTGGAAAACCTCGACACGAGAGTACAAACTCGGAGCCCGGCTGGAGGCGGAGCGGGGCAAAGCCATGTCGCGGATTTAATGTTGACTATTCCGACCAAGATGGTAGGATAATGCCATACCGCACTGCTCGTGTCACGGACGGGGCCGCGGACGACTCGGGGCACGGAGCGCCGGACGACGCGGGGCGCGGAGCATCGGACGACGCGGCGCACGGTGCGCCGGACGGCGGGGTGGCCGGGGTGGAAACGCTGACTGTTGCACCCGGGGTGCTGGAGGCGATTGTTGACCATGGCCGCCGGGAATATCCCCGCGAGGCGTGCGGCATTGTCGCCGGCCGGGACGGGCGGGCACAAAAGGTGTATCCGCTGGCCAACGTTGCGTCGGACCCGGTCCGCCGGTACCTCATCGATGCGGGCCAGCAGCGGGCGGCGCTGGCGGCCATGCGAGCCGAGGGCCAGGAGCCGGTGGCGGTTTTCCACTCGCATCCGCGCACGGCGGCGGCGCCGAGCGGTGTCGACGTGGACTTGGCGTATCACCCGGAGCTGGTGTACATCATCGTGTCGCTGGCCTTCGACCCGCCCGAGGTGCGGGCTTATCGCATAGACCGAGAGGCGCGGCGGGTGTCGCCCGTTGCGTTGCAGGTGCCGCAGCGGGCGCCCGGGCAGGGAGAACAAGCTTAGCGCGGACTTAGCTCGGGTGCATCTCGGGCTTAGCTCGGGAGTAGTACGGGCTTAGTTCGGGTTTAGCTGGGGATTGGCTCGGGCTTGGTGATGAATTGGTCCGGACGTAGTATGGGTTTACTGCGGTCTGACCGCATGGCTGGACCGAGCAGGCAGCTGACTTGTCTACCAACGCAGGAGGGGGTTCGTTCACGATGTCACGGGTCAACGAACACACGGCGCCGGCGGGGCCGGCGGATGTGGCGCTGCTGGGAGGCCGCTGGCGGGCGGACAACGTGCTGCAGGTCATCGGCGGCACGCCGCTGGTGCGCATCGGGCGGCCGGAAGGCGGCGGCGCGGAAGTATGGGCGAAGATGGAAGGGCTGAACCCGGCGGGCAGCGTCAAAGATCGCATCGCCAAGGCGATGATCGACGCGGCCGAGC
>QGSR01000233.1 GCA_003387805.1 Bacillota bacterium
GCGCCGGCGCTCCGGCGGCGGCCGGCCGGGTCGGCGCCGAGCCGTGGCGCCGGGGCGTGTGGGTGGTGCGACACGCGCTGCGCACGCCCGAGGCCATTGACGGCGTCATCGCCGTGGCCCGGGAGGTGGGCGCGGACGCGCTGTTCGTGCAGGTGAACGGGCGCATGGAGGCGTACTACCGCTCCTCGCTGCTGCCGGCGGCGCCCGACGTGGCGCCGGGCTTCGACCCGCTGGAATACGTGCTCCGCAGGGCCCGGGCCGAAGGCCTTCAGGTGCACGCCTGGATCAACGCGTTTACCGCCGGCATGCTGACGGAGCGGCCGGCGGATCCGGATCACGTTCTGAACCGCCGGCCCGAGTGGGTGACGGTGGACCGGACCGGGCGCTCGCTGTGGGACTACGGCTGGCAGGAGGCGCAGGCGCTGGTGCCCGCCCGCATGCTCGATCCGGGCGTGCCGGCGGTGCAGCAGTTCGTTTTCGACGTGGTCCTGGAGGTGGTGGACGCCTACGACGTGGACGGCGTGCACCTGGACTACGTGCGCTACCCGTCGCGGCGGTTCGGCTATCATCCCGAAAGCATCCAGCGGTTTCAGGCCGAGCACGGTTTCGACCCCATGGCGCTGGAGCGGGACGCGGCGGCCTTCGTCGCCGCCCACGGGCGGGACGAGCTGCTGCGCCGCCTGAGCTTGTGGGACCAGTGGCGGCGGGACCAAGTGACCGGGCTGGTGGAGCGCATCGGCGCGGCGGTGGCGCAGCGGGGCCGCCATTTTTCCGTCGCGGCCGCGGCCGACGCGGACGACGCCGTGGGCGAAAAGCTGCAGGCGTGGCCGGCTTGGGTGGAGCGGGGCCTGGTGGATGCGGTGCTGCTCATGGCCTACAGCCCGGATACCGAGCGGGTGCGGGCGCAAGTGGCCTACGGCGTGTCCCTGGGCCGCCGCGCCGGGACGCCGGTGTACGCCGGCATCGGCGCGTACTTGCTGAACGGCGACGCCGCCCTGCTGCAGCGTCAGGTGCAGGCCGCGCTGGACGCGGGAGCGGCCGGCGTGTCGGTGTTTTCCTACGACACGCTGCTGGAGCAGGCCCCGCTGCGGGCCGCGCTGCGGGGCGCGTGGGGCGGCGCGGGCACGGCGCAGTGACGCGGCAGCGTGCCGCCACCGCGGCGTGACGCGGCCCCGGGCCGACGGCGCCCCGCCGGCCCCTGGGCCGCCGGTTTCGTCAGGACGGGAGCGCAAATGTCTCAGGAACTGACTCGCGACTTCACCGTGGCCACCTTCGTGGTGCACGAGGACAAGCTGCTGATGCTGTACCACGACAAGCTGGGCATGTGGCTGCCGCCGGGCGGCCACATCGAGCCCAACGAGCTGCCCGACGAGGCCGCGGTGCGGGAAGTTTGGGAGGAGACGGGCGTCGAGGTGGAACTGGTGGGGGAGCGGGCGCTGCCCGTGGACTATCCCCGCCAGCTCATCATTCCCCGGGGCGTGCAGGTGGAGCGCATCGCGCCCGGCCACGAACACGTCGACTTCGTCTATTTCGCCCGGCCCGTGGGCGACACCCGCGTCGCGCCGGGGCCGGGCGTCAGCCGCGTCGGCTGGTACACGAAAGCCCAGCTGGACCGGCTGCCGCTCACCGAGGAGATGCGCCTCTGGGTGGAGCGGGCCCTGGCCGCGCTGGGCTCGGAGGCTGCCGGCTGAAGCCGCCGTCAGTCTTTCCGGCCGTGCTGCCGGATAAATTCCACGATGGCCTGCAGCGACGTGCCCGGCCCGAACACGCCGGCCACGCCCATTTCCTTCAGCTTCGGCTCGTCTTCGGCCGGAATGATGCCGCCCACGACGACGGTGATGTCGTCGGCGCCCTGTTCTCTCAGCCCGGCCATAATCTTCGGCACGATGGTGTTGTGCGCGCCTGACAGCATGCTGAGGCCCAGCACGTCTACGTCTTCCTGCACCGCCGCCTCCACCACCTGCTCCGGCGTCTGGCGCAGGCCGGTGTAGATGACCTCCATGCCCGCGTCCCGCAAAGCCCGGGCGATGACCTTGGCGCCCCGGTCGTGCCCGTCCAGCCCCGGCTTGGCGATGAGCACGCGCAGTTTTCGCTGCGACACTTGCGTCGTCGTCACGCCGCCGCCCTCCTACAAAATGTGAATTTCTTCATAGTCGCCGAACACCGAGCGCAGCACGTCCACGATTTCGCCCAGCGTCGCGTAGGCCTTCACCGCCTCCAAAATCGGCGGCAGCAAGTTTTCGTCGGTGGCCGCGACGCGGCGAACTTCCTCCAGCGCGGCCTGCACCCGGGCGCCGTCGCGCTCCCGCTTCACCCGGGCCAGCCGCTCCAGCTGCTTGGCCTGAATCTCCGGGCCGATCTTCAAAATCGGGACGGGCTGCTCCTCCTCCATGACGTACTCGTTGACGCCCACGATGATCTGCTCTTTGGACTCGACGCGCTGCTGGTACTCGTAGGCCGCGTCGGCGATTTCCCGCTGGAAAAAGCCTTTCTCGATGGCGGGAATGACGCCGCCCAGCTCGTCGATGCGCCGGAAGTACTCCCGGACGCCCTTCTCCATTTCGTCGGTCAGGGCCTCTACGAAGTACGAGCCCGCCAGCGGGTCCACCGTGTTGGCCACGCCGCTCTCCTCGGCGATGATCTGCTGCGTGCGCAGCGCCAGCGTGACCGCTTCCTCGGTGGGCAAGGACAGCGCTTCGTCCAGGGAGTTGGTGTGGAGTGACTGGGTGCCGCCCAGCACCGCCGCCAGCGCCTGAATGGTGGTGCGCACCACGTTGTTGTACGGCTGCTGCGCGGTCAGCGAGCAGCCCGCGGTCTGGGTGTGGAACCGCAGCATCCACGAGCGCGGGTTTTTCGCGCCGAACTCCTCCCGCATAATCTTGGCCCAGATGCGCCGGGCCGCCCGGAACTTGGCCACTTCCTCGAACAAGTCGTTGTGCGAGTTGAAGAAGAAGGAGAGGCGCGGCGCGAACTCGTCCACGTCCAGGCCCGCCTCGATGCCCGCCCGCACGTACTCGCGCCCGTTGGCCAGCGTAAACGCCAGCTCCTGCAGCGCGGTGGACCCGGCCTCGCGGATATGGTAGCCGCTGATGCTGATGGTGTTCCAGCGCGGCACGTGCCGGGAGCAGAACTTGAACACGTCGGTGATGAGGCGCATGGACGGCTGCGGCGGGAAGATCCACTCGTTCTGAGCGATGTATTCTTTCAAAATGTCGTTTTGGATGGTTCCGGAAAGCTTGTCGAAAGGCACGCCCTGCTTCTCGGCCACCGCCAGGTACATGGCGAAGATGATGATGGCCGGCGAGTTGATGGTCATGGACGTGGTGACCTGGTCCAGCGGGATGCTTTCGAACAGCGTCTCCATGTCCGCCAGAGTGTCCACGGCCACGCCCTCCACGCCCACTTCGCCGTCGGACCAGGGCGAGTCCGAATCGTAGCCCATCAAGGTGGGCAGGTCGAACGCGACGGAGAGGCCCGTCTGGCCGTTGGCCAAGAGGTAGCGGAACCGCCGGTTGGTTTCCTCGGCGGTGCCGAAGCCGGCGAACTGCCGCATGGTCCACAGGCGGCCCCGGTACATGGTGCGGTGAATGCCGCGGGTGTACGGATATTCGCCCGGATCGCCCAGGTCCCGCCGGTAGTCCAGGTGTTTCACGTCATCCGGGCCGTACAGCCGTTTGACGGGCAGGCCCGAGACGGTGAGAAAGCGCTCTTTGCGCTCTCCCGCCGGCGGCCCCGCCG
>QGSR01000234.1 GCA_003387805.1 Bacillota bacterium
GCGGCTGGTGGAGCACGCCTACGCGGCCGAGGCCCGCGGCAACACACGAACCAGCGGGCCGGGAGGGACGCGGCGATGAACAGTCTGCAACGGGTGCTGGCGGCCGTGGCGGGCCAACCGGTGGACCGGACGCCGGTGCTGCCCGTGCTGCTCATGCAGGGCGCGCTGGAGCTGGACATGCCCCTGACGCAATACTTCGAGCGGCCCACGCGCCTGTTCGAAGGCCAGCTTCGTCTGCTGGAGCGCTTCGGCCACGACGGCGTGTTCGCGTTTCCGCACATCGTCCAGGACGTGTTGCCGTGGAATTCGGCGCTGACGTTCCACGACGACGGTCCGCCATCCGTGGCGAAAATGGTCATTCGGAGCTACGAGGACATCCTGGAGCTGAAGGTGCCGGATCCGACGGCCCATCCGTATTTGCGCCACACGCTGGACACGGCGCGGCGGCTGGCCCGGGACGTGGGCGGCGAGAAGCTGGTGGTCGGCGCCGTCATCGGCCCGTTCTCGCTGCCCACCATGCTCATGGGCACGAAGAAGTTCCTGGAGCTCATCGACGAACCCGAGGCCCGCGAGCGCTATTTCCCCAGGCTCATGGACATGATGGTCGAGTTTGCCGTGCGGTGGACCAAAGCGCAGCTGGACGCGGGCTGCCATCTGGTCGTCTTTGCGGAGGGCGCGGCGTCGTGCACCATTATTGACGAAGAAACGTTCCTCGAGTACGCCAAGCCGTACATCGAGCAGTACGTGGAGCGGGTCACCGGCGGGCCCGGCGGCGGCGCGCTGGCCTTGGAGTTCGTGGGCCACGGCTTGCCGTACATGCGCCACGTGCGGGATTTGAACGTGCTGGGCTTTCTCATCGGCGAAACCGACACCGTCCGGGAAGCCCGGGCGGCCGTGGGGCCGGGGAAGGCGCTCATCGGCAATATCAACAACCTGAAGCTCCTGCGCTGGAGCCCCGAGCGGGTGCGCTTCGAGGCGCGGCGGCTGATGGCGCAAGCGGGACCGGGCTTCATCCTGTCGAACCAGGGGCCGGAAATTCCGCTGCAGGTGCCGTATCCGGTCATCGAGGCCTTGGTGCGGGCGGCCACGGGGGCCGCGCTCTAAGCGCGGCCCAGGCGCCGGGCCAGGTGCGCCGCGATTTTCGGCCCGTGGAAACGGCCGTTTTCGATCATGAGGATGTTGGGCTCGTAGCCGCCGGCCGCGACGCCGGCCAGGTACACGCCGGGCACGTTGGTTTCCATGGTTTCCTCGTCGTAGACGGGCGCGCCCGATTCCGGGTCGATGTCCACGCCCAGCGCCGCCAGGTGCGAGTGGTTGGGCTGGTAGCCGGTCATGGCCAGCACGAAGTCGGCGGGCAGGGTGAACCGCCGAATCCCGGTGCCCCCCTGGCCGTCGGCCCGCTGCGCCAGGTGCACCTTGTCTCGCTCGATCCGCTCCACCACCGTGTTGAAGTAGGCCTTGATCCGGCCGTCCCGCAGGCGGGCGTCCAGCTCCGGGCGAATCCACGCCTTCACCCGGTCCGAAACGCCGGGGCCCCGGTGCACGATGGTCACGTCCGCGCCGTAGCGAATCAGTTCCAGCGCCACCTGCGCCGCGGAGTTGCGGGCGCCGATGACGATGACCTTCTGGCGGAAGTACAGGTACGGTTTGTCGTAATAGTGCTTGACGTGGTCCAGCTCTTCGCCGGGCACGCCCAGCGGGCGCGGGTGGTCGTAGTAGCCCGTGGCCATGACCACCGCCCGGCTCCGGTACTCCCGCTGCCTTCCCGTGCGGTCCACGCTTTTCACCAGGAAATCCCCGAAGCGGCCCGTCACTTCCGTCACGGGCTCGTACGTGCGCATCCGCACGTTTTCGCGCTGCGCGACTTTCTGAAAGTAGGCGATGCCCTCGGCCCGGGTGGGCCGCAGATGCGGCAGCGAAAAGGGAATGCCGCCAATCTCCAGCAGCTCCGCGGCGCTGAAAAACGTCATCGTTTCGGGGAAATTGACCAGCGTGTTGAGGAACGCGCCTTTCTCCAAAATCAGGTGCGAAAGCCCGTGACGGCGGGCGGCCACGGCGCAGGCCAAACCGCACGGCCCCCCGCCGACGATAATCACGTCGAGTTTTTCGGACACGGAGACACCTCCGCCGGTGATTATACCATGGGGCGGCGCTGAGGCCGCTTAGTCTTTTGCCAGGTATTCGCTGCGCAGGATGGCGTACACGGCCAAATCTTGGTATGCGCCGAAGCGCCGCGTCGCCTGGCGATGGGTGCCTTCGTAGGCCATGCCCAGCTTCTGCAGGACGCGGCCCGAGGCGGGGTTGTTGGTCATGTGCCGGGCCTGGATGCGATTCAGGCGCAGAACCTTGAAGCCGTACTCTACCACGGCCCGGGCCGCCTCGGTGGCGTAGCCTTTGTTCCAGTACGGCACGCCGAGCCAGTAGCCCAGCTCGGCCAGGCGGGCCAGATGGTTGAACTCGAGGGCGATGATGCCGATGAGGGGCGCAAGCCCGTCCGCCGGCGCGTCCCCGTCGAGGCCGTCCGCCGGCGCGTCCCCATCAAGCCCGTCCGCCGGCGGGTCTCCATCGAGGCCGTCCCCGCCCGGGCTTTTCATCGTAATGGCCAGATGGAGCGCCTCGCCGCGGGACCACTCGGCCAGGGCCGAGTCGATGAAGAGCTCGGCTATGCCGTCTTCGTACGGGTGCGGCAAGTAGCTGAGGGTTTTCGCCACCTCGTACTCGCCGGCCAGCCGCTGAATCGTGGGCGCGTCCGAGGGGTGCAACAAGCGCAGGCGCAGCCGCTCGGTTTCGAGGGGCTGAAACTCCGCCAGCGCCAGCCGGGCCGGATACTCTTCGAAGTCTTCTTCGCGCGCGGGTGCAAATCCCGGCATGACGTCCGCCTCCCCTGTATTGCCACTCATTATACCAAATGGAAGGATCAGCCGGGACCGCGATGGAGCGGGCTGACGCGCCGTACCACGTGGTGGGCACGGTGGAGCCGTGGTCCATGCGGCCGTAGACGGTGCGCGCCGCGGGGACGACCGCGCGCAAGCGCGCGCGCAAGCGCGCCGTCGCGCGCGACGGCGGGTTAGAACAGCTTCAGCGTCAGCCACAGCCCGAGGACCGACGCCGCCAGCAGCAGCGGCACGGTGACGAGGCCGACCTTCAAGTACAGCACGCCGGACACCCGCAGTCCCTTTTTGCCGATAATCGACAGTGACAGCATGGTGGCCAGAGAGCCGATGACGGTCAGGTTGGGACCGAGATTGGTGCCCAGCAGGGCGGCGTAGAGCACGCCCATGCCGACCTGCCCGCTCAGGACGGGTTCCGCCAGGCTGTCGGCGGCCACCAGCAGCATGGGCAGGTTGTTGATCAGATTGGAACCCAGCGCCGTGGCCGCGGCCACGGTCAGCAGCTCGCCGAAGGAGTCGCCCGTGCCGCCGCCGGTCAAAAGCGCCCGGACGGGCTCGGTCAGCCCCGAGTTGCCGACGCCGCGCAGGACGAGGAACAGGGAGAACACAAAGGGCAGCAGGTCCCAGGAAATGCCCGTGGCCAGCTGGCGCGGCCTAAGCCCGCCGGCGGCCAGCTCGATGCCGGCCAGAACGGCCCCGCCGGCCACGGCCACCACCCAGATTTCCCAGCCGAAAAACGGCGCGGCCGCCAGGCCCAGCAGGATGCCGGCCAGCAGGCCCAGGCT